>CAJMRA010000216.1 GCA_905215675.1 uncultured bacterium
CCGCGTTTTTTCCGCGAAACGACAGGCCGTATGGTTTGAAACGCGCAGCGTTTCAGACTGAAAATGCTCTAACGGATCTGACCGGGATACCGAACCTATGGACAACAATATTGAAAAACGCCTGCAAAATCTGAAGGATCGCCTTTCCTACGCCCGGGACATCTTCGCGGGCAAGCATGACGACGACCTGTCCATGCTGGAGGAAAAGCTCGCCGAGTTCAATGCGCGCGCCAGCATGGGCGAATTGCAGGACCCCTATACCGACATTGTTTCGCTTGAAGACCTCTTTTCCTATGTGGAAAGCCGCCTCGAAGGCCTGATCACCCCCATGGACAAGGTGCGCATCGTGCGGCATCCGCAACGCATCTGCCTGCGCGACATCCTGGAAAACGTCTACGACAACTTTACCGAAGTGGGCGGACAGGATGAACACAGCCTCGATCCGAGCATGCTCATCGCCCGCGCCGTCATCACGCGCCGCCGCGGCAAAAAGACGCATACCCAGTCCGTCATGATCATCGGACAGGAAAAGGGCCACGGCGCGGAATTCCGCAACGGCGGCTCGGTCAAGCCCTGGGGCAACGCCAAGGCGCAGCAGTACATGCGCGTGGCCGAAACCGAGGGCATTCCCATTCACGCCTACATCTTTACTCCCGGCTCCTATCCGCTGGAGGACTATCCCGGCGCGGCCCAGCAGATCGCCCGCAATATCTACTGCATGGCCGGTCTTCGCGTGCCCGTCGTCGCCGTCATCTCCGAAGGCGGTTCCGGCGGCGCCGAGGCCATCGGCCTTGCCGACAAGCGCCTCATGCTCTCGCACGGCTACTATTCGGTCATCTCGCCCGAAGGGGCCGCCGCCATCGAGGGCCATCTCAAGGCGGGCGAACGCGCCACGCCCGAACTCATCGAGCATTGCGCCGAACACCTGCACATCACCGCGCAGGACAATCTCCAGTTCGGCTATATCGACCGCATCATTCAGGAACCGCCCCTCGGCGCGCGTCCCAATCATTTCGAGTTCTTCCGCCAGCTCCGGCAGGAAGTGATCCGCGCCACCGACGAAGTGGTCATCCAGAGCCGCGGCCTTCCCGGCTTCCGCAATCTGGCGCTTTCCCGCCTGCGCCGTCCCGACATCAATCTTGACGAGACCTATCTGCGCTGGGGGCTTTCCTCCGCCAACAAGAACCGCCTTGTGGAGCGCCGCCAGCAAAAATATCTGCACTTTGCCCGCGAGGCCGCGCTCGACAAGCGTCCCTTCCTGGCAAAGAACGCCGCGGCCCTGCGCGACTGGCTGAGCAAGCCCTGGGTACATCTCAAATACGATTTCTACCGCAAGCATCAGCGCCGCATCAAGAGCATGGTCGAGGAAGTGGGCAGCGAAATCGACCTGATCAAGTCCCGGCTGTTCAGCCCGTGGCGCAAGATCGCCCGCCTGCCCGCCAAGAAGACGCAGGCCGCCGAACTGACCTCGCTTTCCAACTGGGTGGACGATCAGCGCCGCAGCAAGTGGAACTACCTGTCCCCGCGCTACAAGATCGACAGGACCCTGACCTGCCCCAACAGCGCCACCTACGGCTGCCTTGACCTCTGGGGCCCCGATCTGTTTGCGGAATTTGCGGGCGTGTGCAGCCATTGCGGCTATCACTTCCCCATGGAACCGGAATGGTACGTCAAGAACGTCTTTGACGTGGATTCCGTCTACGAGTTCAATGCCGAAATCGAGGCGGGCAATCCGCTGAACTTCCCCGGATTCGACGAACGCGTGGCGCAGGCCAAGGCCAAAACCGGCGTCAAGAGCGGCTGCATGACCTTCGAGGCTCGCATCGACGGCATCAAGATGGTGGTGGCCATGCTCATGGGGACGTTCCGCGGCGGTTCCGTGGGCGCGGCCGAAGGCTACAAGTTCGTCGAGGCCGCCGAGCGCGCCGCCAAAAAGCGCTATCCCTTCCTGGCCTATGTGCACGGCACGGCGGGCATCCGCATTCAGGAAGGCACGCACGGCGTCATCCAGATGCCCCGCTGCACCGTCGCCGTGCGCCGCTACATTCAGGCCGGCGGCCTGTACATGGTCCTTTACGACACCAATTCCTTCGCCGGTCCCGTGGCAAGCTTCCTCGGCTGCTCGCCCTATCAGTTCGCGGTGCGGTCTTCCAACATCGGTTTTGCCGGACCCGGCGTCATCAAGGAAACGACCGGCATGGATATCCCGCCCAAGTATCACCGCTCCTACCGGGCGTTGTCGCGCGGGCATATTCAGGCCATCTGGGATCGCCGCCAGATTCGCGCCAATCTCAAGCAGGCCCTGCTGACCATCGGCGGCCGCAATCTCTATTACCGCTAAGGAGGGCCGCCCATGATCGACATTTCGAAGCTGCTGGACGAAATCAAGGCGTCCCCCTACCGGGAAATCGTCATCTCGACGCCCCATACCGGCGTCGTCACCTTTGCCGATCTCAAGGTCGGCGACACCGTTGTGGGGCCGCAGGGCCAGTGGAAGGAAAAGCCCGGCACGCGGCTTGCCACACTGGAACGCGAACGGAATCCCAAACCCATTCTTGCGCCGGAAAAGGGCGAAATCTGCCTCATCCACAGCGATCTTGAAGGCCGCTTCGTGGAGGCCGGGACGCCGCTCATGATCCTGCGCCACATGCTGACGCGCGCCGAAGTGGAGCATGCCATCCTCAAGAAGGCCCTGCACCTCTTCCGCGCGCCCGAACGCGCAAAATACTACTTCATTCCCGAAGTGGAAAAGAAAATCCGCGCCTCCGACGCCCATTCCGTGCAGGTCCGCGACGGTATGGAGCTGCTCATCATGTCCCGCATGAAACGCGAGGTGCCGCTCAACTATACGGGCCCGGACGGGGTCATTTACGCCATCTACTTCACCATCAACGAAAACATGGATGCCGGAGCGCCCCTGCTCGGCGTCTGCCCGCAGGATCAGCTGCCCGCCATTCAGGACGTCATCATGCGCGTCCAGACCGAATGGACGGAACGCGGCTAAACCGGACGGCTCTCTCAAGGAAAGGGGAGGCCTCGCCGCCCGCGCGCGAGGCCCCTCCTCCCGCCTTTCCCTGCCCCGGCGCAGGGCTCTTTCTCTCCTGCCCGCACGTCCGGGCGCTCCCGCCGGGACCGGACATGCCCCGCGTCCGCACAAGCCCGCTCCGTAGCCCTCCGCCCAAAAGGACCTCATATGGGAGACATCCTGCAAATCCGCCTGATATGCGCAACCCCGGACCCCGAAGCCGCCCGCGCGCGCTGGCCGCAACTGTGCCGTCTGGCGCGGGAGCTGTACGATCGCAACCGCGTCATGGACAGCGGACAGGGCCTTTTTCTGCCGCACTGGGACGAGAACCAGCCCATGCCCGGCGTGCGCGAACTGGCCCGGACGCTGCAACAGGCCGCGCTGATCTTTCATAAAAGCATATACAACCTTCCCGAGGACGCGCTGCGCGAGCTGTCGCACACCGCGGACGAGCTGGGCGACGCGCTGGGCAACTGGCGAACGGCCGAGGCCCGGGACGCCCTGAAAACGCTTCTGCGGGAACTGGACGAGCTGGAGGCGGCGCTCGGCAAACAGCCGCAGCCGCCGTCCCCCGGCCCCGCTCCGGCCGTCATCGAGGCCGCGGCAGTCACCTGGAACCCGGCCCTGCTGGAAAAACTCTGCCCGCGCCTGTGCGAGGCGCTGCATGACGCCGACAAAAAAAAGAACCCGGACGCCGCTCCGCCGCAGCCCGACGCCCTGCGCCTGCTCGACTTCCTCCGGCAGGCCCCCTGGGAACCGGAAATCCGGGAACGCCTGAAAGCTCCCCTTGCGCGTGCCGAAGCCTGTCGCGCCGCGCTGGACAAGGCGCTCCGCGACGGCGATCCGCGCGCCGCCAACCGGCACAGCAACGACATGGACGAGATTCTGGAACAGCTTGAAACGGCCGTCAGCTACCGTCCCGCGGGCAGAAAGGGCTTCTTCCGCCGCCTCTTCGGCTGAACGCCTTGCGCTCCCGCACAAGACGACATATTTTCAGAACAGCCCGCGGCAGTATGCCACGCCGCCAACAGACGCCCGCCGGAATCTTCCGGCAAGAGGGGAAACAACCATGCTGAACAAAGTCATGATCATCGGTCATCTGGGACGCGATCCCGAACTGCGCTATACCCAGACCGGCGCGCCCATCGCCACCCTGAACATCGCCACCGATGAATCCTATACCGACCGCGACGGCAACAAGGTCGAGCGCACGGAATGGCACCGCGTTTCCGTTTTCCAGCGGCAGGCCGAAAACTGCGCCAACTATCTGAGCAAGGGCAGCCTCGTCTATGTGGAAGGCAGCCTGCAAACCAGAAAATGGCAGGATCAGAACGGTCAGGATCGCTACACCACGGAAATCAAGGCCCAGCGCGTCCAGTTCCTTGATCGCCGCGGCAGCAATCCCGCCGCGGGCGGCTCCGCTCCCGGCGGCTATGAGGACGACTACGGCGCGCCCGCGCCCCGCCAGCAGCGCGGCGGCAATTATAACGCGCCCCGCCAGTCGGCCCCCCGTCCGCAGAATCAGCCGCAGAACGCCCCGCAGCAGCCGCGCGAAGACCTCGGCCCCGCCTTCCCCTCGGAAGCGGCCTCCATGGACGAGGTTCCCTTCTAGGGTAATTTGAGTTTGAAACGCTGCGCGTTTCAAACCATACGGCCTGTCGTT
>CAJMRA010000217.1 GCA_905215675.1 uncultured bacterium
CGCCAGCTGAGGGGGTTCCCCTCCCCCTGAATCTCAACCCTCAACCCATTTCAAACTGAAATTGATCTAAAAGAAACTCTCCAGCTCCGGCACGCTGTAATCCACATGATACAGCGGGGAAGCCGCGGGCTCGCGACCGTCCGCCAGCGTGCGGATATGGCGCACGCAGAGTTGCGCCATGAGACAGGCCACTCCGGCAGCAGCGACGCCGCTCATGGCCTGCCCCCGCGTTTTTTCGTCCTCGGCGCGTCCGCTGTCGGGATACAGCCCGGGCAGCCGGGCTTCCGTCAGACTCAGGAGGGCGAAACCCTCCTCGCGCAGAACGGAGCCGTGCACAAAGGGAATGCCCGCCCGCAGGGCGGCCCGCTCCAGCTCCATCTTCAAGGGAATGCTGTCCAGGCAGTCCACGGCCATATCCATATCCGCCGTCAGCGCGGGCAGCGTCGCCGCCGAGAGGGGTTCCACAACGGTTTCGCAGCGGCAATGGGAGGCCATGGCGCGCACGCCTTCCGCGGCGGTTTCGGCCTTGCCGCGTCCCAGCGTGGCGTGGAGGGCAAAATACTGGCGGTTGAGATTGCTCTCGTCGAACACGTCGCAATCGCACAGGCGCAGCATCCCCACGCCCATACGCGCGAGCAGGGCGGCCACATGCCCGCCGAGTCCGCCGCAGCCCGCCACCAAAATGCGACTTTCAAGCATGCGCCTCATTGCCTTAACGGAAAAAAGGCCGTAATTTCGACGGAAGCGCTCCGGCCAGACATGTACGGCAAGCAGCTCCCTCATGGCATCGCGCAGGCTCAGGCCCTGAAGCCCGGCCCATGCCGCGAGGCCCTGCTCCCCTACAAAGAGCGTGTCCGGGCCGCCCCTCTCGCGCGAGGGGTACACAGCCCGGACATACGGTGTAAAAAAGGAACGGAGTTCTTGTGGGGTCATGGTCAACGGACGCCTAACCGCCACCCACAGCGGGAAAAAAGGCAACACGATCGCCGTCGCGCATGGCGTCGTCCGCCTCGCTGTGGCGTCCGTTGACCATGACGATTTTTATCTCTTCCGGCGGCAGCCCGATATGACGCGCCAGCTCTCCGACCGTCATGCCGTCCGGGACCTCCAGATGCAGGCCCTTTTCCGGTTCATAGCCGTGAACATAATCGCGCAGCGTGGTGCTGAGTTTGATATGCAGGCGCATGGCGCTTCCTCTCGTTGCAACGCGGGAAGGCGGCGGCCGTCATGAGCCGCCGCGCGCCGGGAAAGATGCGTGCGCGCCTTCCCCGGCGCAGATGCAAGACTCTCGACCGCGCTACTTCTTTTCCTCGATCCAGTTGAAGGTGGTGTGCAGCTCTTCTTCGGGAATATCGAAGGTCGTATTGTGCGGCGGCAGCTTTTCGTCCACAAAGAAGTCGGGCAGGCGGTCGGCCGCAATGGTGATGCCCGCGCGACGGTTGAAGTCCACTTCCGTGGACAGCACGCGCTGACCCAGCGTCACCACGTCGTCGCCGGTGAGCTTCCAGCCGAACTTGGCATTGAGCATGTCCACCACGGCCGCCAGCGCATCAGGGTTATCCAGCAGGGCAAACGCCGTGAACAGGCACAGGCCCACGGAGTCCACGGACGCGGTCGCAATCTGCAAATTGCGGGAAAGTTCCACCTGACCCTTGGGAGACAGGGGGTCCAGCTTGCCGCCGCTGTTGAGAATATTGGTCGCCACGGCGTAGCCGGCCGTATGGTCGGCGCCCATGGGCGTCGTGGCATAGGTCACGCCCACGCCCTTGACGGCGCGGGGATCGTAGGCGGGCAGGCTCTGTCCCTTGACGCAGGGTACGCGACGCACGCCGAACACGCGGCCGGTGGTCGCCGTACCGCAACCGATAATGCGGCCCAGCGGGGTTCCTTCGCTGATTTCCTCCATCACGCGCAGCACGGCCTTGGCGTCCCCGTAGGGGATGCCGCCGCCGGCCATGGCAACGCCCACGGCCACGCCCACGTCGATGGTATCCACGCCGATGTCGTCGCACATGTAATCGTAATGCGAAATGGCGTCCAGATCATCAATGCCGGAATGCGGCCCAAAGGCCCACAAGGTTTCGTATTCGGGCCACTTGCTCTGGAATTTGCCCTTCTTGTCGGCCAGCAGGCCGGAACAGCGGATGATGCAGCCGCTCATGCAGCCGTGGGCCACGGAGCCTTCGCCGCCGCGTTCCTTGGTCAGGGCGTTGAGGCGTTCGCCGGAAACGGCTTCATGACCGTCAAACTGGCCCACGGTAAAGTTGGCTGTCGGCAGACCGCCGGCTTCATGCAGAATGTTGACCAGCACGGCCGTGCCGTATTCGGCAAGCCCCGTCCCGCAGATGGGATGGGTGGTCAGCGCCTTGGCAAAGCGCTTGGAAGCCTCGCGGAAGGCCTTTTCGTCTTCCAGCGGATGATTCGCGCCGTTGGCGGGATTGACCACAATGGCCTTCAGGCCCTTGGAGCCCATGACCGCGCCCACGCCGCCGCGACCGGCATGCCGCATGGGACGCAGTTCACGGTCGGTGCAGGCGATGGAAGCCGCGGTCAGCTTGAATTCCCCGGCGCGGCCGATGGTGATGTAGCTGCATTCCTTGCCGAACTTTTCCACCAGTTTTTCCACGGCGGCAAAGTTGTTGAGGCCGCTTACCTCGCTGGGCACCAGCTTGGCGGAATCCTTGTCGATTTCCAGCTGCCACCATTCGCCTTCGGGGGCCATGTCTTCAACGATGATGGCCAGAATACCCAGTTTTGCCAGATGGCCGCCGGGCTGTCCGCCCGCATTGGATTCCTTGATGCCGTCGGTCAGCGGGCTTTTGCAGCCCACGGAAAGACGGTTGCTGTTGGGGCTGTTGGTCGCGCCCAGCAGGCCGGGAGCAAAGACCAGCTTGTTGTGGGGCCCAAGGGGCGTACAGGTGGGGGGAACTTCGCGCGCCACGATGGTGGACGTCAGCGCGCGACCGCCCAGTCCGGCGTATTCCTGCGGAATCTCTTCAAATACACAAGCCTTGGTCGCCATATTGACGCGAAGAAAACGGAACATGTTGCCTCCTTGGAGCCCGCGCCCCTCGTTTGCGCGGGAAAGAAACAGGGCCGGCGGGTGCGCGGCAGCTCAAATACGGACGCGCGCGAACGGCGCGCTGTAATCCGACTCTAGCCTTTCCCTCAAAAAGGAGGCAACTTTCCCTCGTTTTCATCACGCTTTTTGGAGCAGGGGAGGGGAGGAACGAAAAAAGCGTGAGCAAAGTCCGCATCACACGCTCGACTTCCGAGGAACAGGAGGCAGGCGGGTCAGGAGAAAACGGGGGAGCTTTTTGGGGGGAAGAAAGCCCTTTTTGCCGCAGGCCTACGCCGCCAGACGGCAGGGCAAAGGGATTTCTTCCCCCTCCACATGAAACGTAATGCGTCTTTTCAGTTTGAAACGCGTTGCGTTTCAAACCATACGGCCTGTCGTTTTGCGGAAAAAGCGCGGTTTTTCCGCTCACTTTTGGCCGGGCGGCGCAGTGCCGCCGCGACGTTTGCCTCTTTCAAAGGCAAAACGCTCTAGAGGCTCACGCTTTCGCCGGGCTTGATCCGGGCGCAGCGGCACTGCGGCGCGCGCGCCACAAGCTCCTGCACAAAGGCGTCGGTGTTCTGGGCCAGAACGGGGAACGTCCCCCAGTGCATGGGAATCACGGCCTTGCAGCCCAGCAGGCGGCAGGCTTCCGCGGCCTGCGCGGCATCCATGGTAAAGACGCCGCCCATGGGCAGCAGGGCCATATCAAGAGGATACAGACGCCCCCACAATTCCATGCCGCTGAACAGGCACGTATCGCCGGCATGATAGATATGCTTGCCGTCCTGCGTGCGGATGATGTAGCCCGCAGGCGAACCGGAATCGCTGGAATGATAGGCCTGCGTCATGGTGATGGAAAAGCCCGCGGCCTCGATGGTGCCGCCCATGTTGAAGCCGATGCCGTTCAGCAGTTGCCCGGAAGGGACGCCCAGTCCCTGCGCCGTGCCCACAATGGCCCCCAGCATGGCGCCGGTACGCGCGCAGATGGCGGCGGCATCGCCCACATGATCCGCATGATCATGCGTGACCAGCACCACGTCGGCCGGGCCGCACGTTTCCGCCGTCACCGTCGAGGCGGGCGTAAAGAAGGGATCGATAAAAAGGTGTTTGCCTCCGCAGGAAATTCTGAACGCCGAATGACCAAACCAGGTGATTTCCGTCATGAATCCATCCATTCGCTTGAGGTGAAAGGCATTGCTGCCGAAACGCCGCCCTGCCGCGCGGGTACGCCTTCGACGGACCCCCCGCAGGGTGCGGTAAGCTGATCCTATAGAAGACCGTCACGAAACACAACAACGGATACTTGACAGCAGCCGGGGGAGAGGCTATTCAGTAGCCCACGTGTGCGCTCGTAGCTCAGCTGGATAGAGCGTTGGCCTCCGGAGCCAAAGGTCGTGAGTTCGAATCTCGCCGGGCGCGCCACAAATTTCAGGCCCTTGCAGAAAACAACCTGCAAGGGCCTTTTCCTTTTCCTTTTCCCGCGCCCCTTCCTCCCGCGCGTAGAGAGCGTTTCACCTTTGAAAAAGGTGAAACGCGAGGCGGCGGCACAGCGCCGCCCGGCCAAAAGTGAGCGGAAAAACCGCGCTTTTTCC
>CAJMRA010000218.1 GCA_905215675.1 uncultured bacterium
GCCCGTTGCGACGAAGGAAGCTACGGGCATCGACAGCAGAGATGAGGGGGTTCCCTTCCCCCCAGCATAAACGGCAAAACGCTCATGGACGGGGGAAATGAAAGGCGCTACGGTTTTGCATCCGAAAGGCGGCCGCCGGAAGGGGAAGGCGCGCGGCCTTTCCTCTTCCGTCCGGTCGCGCCGGGACGGGCGTTTCCGTTCTCTCCCCTTTCGACCACACACCAAGAAAGGAACAGGACTTCATGCAACACGACTTGCGCAACTGCACGTTATTTGAAGTAAGCTGGGAAGTTTGCAACAAGGTAGGCGGCATCTATACGGTTGTCAGCAGCAAGGCGCTGGAGGCGGTCTCCCTTTTCGGGGACAACTACTTTCTTCTGGGCCCCGACCTCGGCGACAACGCGGAATTTGAACCTACGGACGAGGCCTGCTGGTCGTTGCTTGCGCCCGCGTTGCAGCAGCGCAACCTGAACTGCCGTTTCGGCCGCTGGAACATTCCCGGGCGGCCCAAGGTCATTCTGGTGGGCTTCCGGGATCACTACAATCAGGGGCAGCTTCTCTATTCCCTGTGGAACCGCTTCGGCGTGGATTCCATTTCCGGCGGCTGGGACTATGCGGAACCGGTCATGTTCAGCACGGCCTGCGGCGAAGTCATCGAAACGGCGGCCCGGGTCTTTCACAGCGACGACGGCGGCCGCGTGCTGGCGCATTTTCACGAGTGGATGTGCGGCGGCGGCCTGCTGCATCTCAAGCAGAACGCGCCGGCCATCGGCACGGTCTTCACCACGCACGCAACCATGCTGGGCCGGGCGCTGTCCGGGGCGGGCGTGGACATCTACGCGCAGCGCAAGCAGATCAATCCCCGACGCGAGGCCGACGCCCACAACATCACGGCCAAGCATTCCATGGAATCCACCACGGCCCGGGAGGCGGACTGCTTCACCACGGTCAGCCGCATCACGGCCGACGAGGCCGCGTCCTTTCTGGGGCGCGTGCCCGACGTCGTCACCACCAACGGTATCGATCTGCACCGCATCCCCGATTTCAGCGAGGACAGGACGCAGCCGCGCCGGGCGCGCGCGCGTCTGCTGGAAGCGGCCGGGCGTCTGCTGCGCCGTACCCTGCCCGCCGACACGCGCATTTTCATGATCGGCGGCCGCTACGAATTTCACAACAAGGGTATCGACATGTTTCTGGACGCGCTGGGGCAGGTCAACGAGGCGCTGGCCGAATCCTCGTCCAGCGTGCTTGCCCTGTGCGCCGTCATGGGCGGGCACAGCGGCCCCAACCCCGACGCCGTGAGCGGCGATCCCCAGCGCATGCCCGACGGCGGCGGCAACTGGATTGCCAGCCACTATGTCTACAACCCGCCGCAGGACCCCATCCTGTGCGCCTGCCGCCGCCTGAATCTGGACAACCGTCCCGAAAACAGGGTTCAAGTCATCTTTGATCCGGCGCAGCTCAACGGGCAGGACGGTTTCCTGAACATGCCCTATCAGGACGTCCTGAGCGCCTGCGATCTGGGGGTGTTCCCGTCGTGGTACGAGCCCTGGGGCTATACGCCGCAGGAAAGCATCGCCTGCGCCGTGCCCACGGTCACGTCCGATCTGGCGGGCTTCGGCCTGTGGGCCCGGGACAGGAAGGAACAGGAATCGGGCGTGGAGATCATCGCCCGCGGCCGAACGACCTATGAAAAGAGCGTGACGGCCCTGCGCGACGTGCTGCTTGCCTACGCCGGACTGAGCGGCGAGGAACTCCAGCGGCGGCGGACCTCGGCGCGCGCCCTGTGCCGTCATTGCACATGGAGCGACTTTTTCGCCAGATACGAACAGGCCTACGACATGGCCCTGACCAAGGCCGCCGAACGCGCTCCCGACGACGCCGCGGATCGCAACGCCCTGACCCGCGTGCTGGCGCCGTCCATGTCCACCACGCCCAGCCTCCACTCCTTCACCGTGGCCCCGCGCCTGCCCAAAAGTATCGGCCGCCTGCGCGAGCTGGCCTGCAATCTCTGGTGGTGCTGGCATCCCGAATGCCACACCCTCTTTTCGGAGCTGAATCCCGACGAATGGCACAGCGGCCATCACAATCCCGTGACGGTCATCGACAAGGCTCCCCGGGCCCGGCTGGACACGCTGGCGGGCGATCCCGCCTATCTGCGCCTCTACAACGCCACCATGGAAGCCTTTGACGCCTACATGAACGCGCCCCGGCCCGACTACAGCCCCCTGAGCGAGGATCGGCCCCTGGCCTATTTCTCGACCGAATACGGCCTTGCGGAATGCCTGCCCATCTACTCCGGCGGTCTGGGCGTGCTGTCGGGCGATCATCTCAAATCCGCCAGCGATCTCCATCTGCCGCTGGTGGGCGTGGGCCTGCTGTACAAGAGCGGCTACTTCCGGCAGGGCATCGACAAGAACGGCCGACAGGTGGCCATGTATCCGCAGAACGATTTCAGCCGTCTGCCGCTGGAGCGCGTTCTCGACGCCGGCGGCGAGCCCATGGAGATCATGCTCCAGCTTTCCGGGCGTCGCCTGTTCGCCGACATCTGGCGCGTGCGCGTGGGGCGCGTCAATCTCTATCTGATGGATACCGACATTCCCAGAAACACCGACGACGACCGCCGCATCACCGCCCGCCTGTACGAGGCCGATCGCGACGTGCGCCTGCGGCAGGAAATCCTGCTCGGCTGCGGCGGCGTGCGTCTGCTGCGTGAGCTGGGTATCACCCCCGCCGCCTATCACATGAACGAGGGGCACTCGGCCTTTCTTGTCTTCGAGCGCCTGCGCGAACTGATGCTCAATCGCGGCCTGACCTTTGCCGAAGCCGGGGAAGTGGTGCGCGGCAGCACCATCTTCACCACCCACACGCCCGTGGACGCGGGCAACGAACGGTTCAGCGTGGACGCCATGGAAACCTACTTCAAGCCGCTCACCCAGAGCATCGGCATAAGCTGGAACGACCTCGTGCAGCTGGGCCGCTATGCCAAGAGCGAACGCAACGTCTTTGAAATGACGGTGCTTGCGCTCAATTACGCCTACCGCGCCAACGGCGTCAGCGCCATGCACGGCTACGTGTCGCGCCAGATGTGGCAGGAGGGCTGGCCCGGCGTGCCCGCCGCGGAAATTCCCATCGGCCACGTGACCAACGGCATTCACGTGCCCTCCTATGCGGGCCCGGCCTTCCGTTCGCTGCTCAACCGCACGCTCGGCGAAGGCTGGGACGAGCATATTCTCGATACGGACAACTGGGCCAAGCTCGCCGACGTGCCCGACGACGAACTCTGGACCGTCAAGCAGATCCAGAAAAAGCGGCTGCTCGATCACCTGCGCGCCCAGCTGCCCGAAGTGGCCCGGACCCTCGGCATTCCCTACGAACGCCAGAAAGCCATGTGCGCGCGCCTCACGCCCGCAAGTCTGGTCATCGGCTTTGCCCGCCGCTTTGCGCCCTACAAGCGCGCCAATCTGCTCTTTGCCGACATCAAGCGCCTGTGCCGCATTCTCGACAACGACAAGCGGCCCGTGATCTTCGTGTTCGCGGGCAAGGCCCATCCCGCGGATACGCAGGGCATCGACATCATGCAGGAAGTGCTGCGCCGCGCCCTGAGCCCCGAGCTGGAAGGCAAGATATTCTTCATTCCCGATTACGATCTTGCCGTGTCCCGCCTGCTGGCGCAGGGCTGCGACGTCTGGCTCAACACGCCCCGCCGCCCCCGCGAAGCCAGCGGCACCAGCGGCCAGAAGGTGCCGGTCAACGGCGGCCTGAATCTCAGCGTCTCCGACGGCTGGTGGTGCGAAGGCTTCAACGGCCGCAACGGCTGGAACATCGGCGCGCAGGCAGGCCCCGGCAACGCCCCGGAACAAAACGACTACGACGACGCCGAAAGCCTCTACAGCCTTCTCGAGAAAAAGGTCATCCCCCTCTACTTCGAGCGCGACGCCTTCGATCTGCCGCACGGCTGGCTCTGCATGATGCGCGATTCCATGACCTCGCTCATTTCGCAGTACAGCTCCCACCGCATGCTGACGGACTACATCCGCGACTACTACCTGCCCGCCGCCCGCCGCCATAACGCCCTGACGGAAAAGAACTTCGCCCTCGCCCGCCGCCTCGCCGCCTGGAAAGCCGACGTGGGACGGCGCTTCGGCAGCCTCAAGATGGACAGCGTCGTCATCAGCGGTCTGGGCAGCGAAGACTGCGCCGACGCCGACCGCATGCACGTCAGCGTGGACGTCCTGCCCGGCGACATGCAGGTCGGCGAACTGCTGGTGCAGCTCGTGGTCGGACCGGGCGACGGCATCAGCTTCATCGGTAAACCCGACGTGGTCGAACTCACCCTCGAGGACGGCGACGACCTCGCCGGACGCCTGACCTATACCGGCAACTACACCCCCACGCGCAACGGCCGCCATATCTACGGCATCCGCATCATGCCCGTGACAAAAGGCCTCGACTCCCCCCTCGATACCCGCCTCGTCCTCTGGGCCTAGAGACGGACGAGGGTGGATCGTTGGGGGGAAGGGAAACCCCTCTGCTAGCGCGAGAGGGGTTTCCGGCAGATTGTACCAAGAAAGTTAACAAAGGGATTGTCAAAAAAGAAAGCCC
>CAJMRA010000219.1 GCA_905215675.1 uncultured bacterium
CGCGAGGCGGCGGCACAGCGCCGCCCGGCCCAAAGTGAGCGGAAAAACCACGTTTTTTCCGCGAAACGACAGGCCGTATGGTTTGAAACGCGCAGCGTTTCAAACTGAAATTGCTCTATTTTCTGTGGACCCACCAGCTCTTTTCGACGCGGCCGTACCACCAGCGGTTATGATCGGTGCGCAGGGCGGCGGCGGCCATGAGACGGGCCTGCGGGGTCGTCAGGCGGCGGACGGCGCTTTCCAGCCATTCGAGCGCGAAGGTATTTCCCTTGTCCAGTTCGGTCTTGAGATTGAAAATCAGATCCAGCTGATCCGCGTCGTGAGCCAGGGCGGCTTCCGTGGTTCCGCTTTCCGTCCATTCCGTCCAGAAAACGCCCATGTCCTCTTCCAGACCGGTACCGCAGACGGCGTCGTCAAGCGCCTCCTTCGCGCGGCAGGTATTGTAACGGTGATTGACGTAATTGAAATCGCCGGTGCGGGCCTCGTGCAGATCATGGAACAGGCAGAGCAGCGTCGTCCGGGCCGCGTCGGCTCCGGCCATGCGGGCGAGGGCGTATCCCATGACGGCGGTACGGAAGGAGTGTTCGGCCACATTTTCCGCGCCGCTGCCGAGAAAGGCGTACCCGCTGCGGGGCGTATGCCGCAGCATGCCCGCCTCATTGAAAAAATCCGCCATGCGCATCAGCTGGGCCTCGTCGGGGCTGGGGAGCTCCAGCGCCGTGCAGAGCCGCTCCAGCGCTTCCCGGCGGGCCTGTTCAAGATCCGTTGTCCACGCCTCTGTCTCTTTCAATGGTCGTTCCTTGTCTTTGCCGTCTCCGCCGTCTTGCGGCGGAAACGGGTTGCGGCGCGCGCCCACGACGGCGCGGGCCGTCCCGGCGTTATTCCAGTCCGTACTTGCGCAGCTTGTTGTGCAGCGTGGCGCGGGTGATGCCCAGACGGCGGGCGGCCTCGCTCTTGTTGTCGCCGGTCTGATGCAGGGTGTCGAGAATGGCGCGGCGTTCCAGTTCGTCGAGCGAGAGCCCGGCCAGCGATCCCGCGCCCGTGTCGGGAGGGGGCGTCGCCGCCGGTTCCTCCTCGGCGGTGGCGATGCTCAGGGGGAGTTCCCTTCCGGTGATGAGATCGCCGGTGCAGAGAATGACGGCGCGTTCCACGGCGTTTTCCAGTTCGCGCACATTGCCGGGCCAGGGGTAGCGCAGCATGGCGTCCAGGGCCTGCGGAGCGAATCCCTTGATGGTCTTGCGGTTGCGTTCGGCGTAGCGCTGGAGAAAGTGGGCGGCAAGAAGCGGAATGTCCTCGGCGCGGGCCCGCAGGGGAGGCACCTCGATGGTGATGACGTTGAGACGGAAATAGAGGTCTTCGCGGAAGCGGCGTTGATCCACTTCCTCGCGAAGATTGCGGTTGGTGGCGGCGATGACGCGCACGCTCACATGTATGGGCGTATCCGAGCCCACGCGCTGGACTTCGCCCTGCTGGAGGGCGCGCAGCAGCTTTGCCTGGAGAGGAAGGGGCATTTCGCCGATTTCGTCCAGAAAGAGCGTGCCGCCGTCGGCCTGCACAAAGCGGCCGTCGCGGCGCTTGTCCGCTCCGGTGAAGGAGCCGCGCTCATGGCCGAAAAGTTCCGATTCCAGCAGGTTTTCCGCCAGCGCGGCGCAGTTGACCACGACCAGCGGCTTCTGCGCCCGTTCGCTGCCTTCGTGAATGGCGCGGGCCACGAGTTCCTTGCCCGTGCCGCTTTCCCCCGTGATGAGGACGGTCGCTTCCGTGGGGGCCACGGTGGCGATGAAGCCGCGCATGTCGTCTATGGCCTTGCTGCGGCCGAGAATGGCGGGTCCGGCGGCGGCTTCGGAAAGCTGGCGGCGCAACTCCCGGTTTTCCACGCTGAGGCGCGAATGCTCGACGGCCTGTTGCAGGGTATGACGCAGGGCCTCGAAGTCCAGCGGCTTGATCAGGTAGTCGTACGCGCCCAGTCGCAGGGCTTCCACGGCCGTTTCCACCGAGGAATACGCCGTCATCAGGATGACGGGCAGGGCGGGATTATAGGCGAGAATGCCCTTGAGCGCGTCGATGCCGCTGGTGCGGGCCATGCGCACGTCGGTAAGGACGACGTCATAGGCCTTGTTGTGGACGGCGGTTACGGCGTCGTCGCCGTCGACGGCCTCGTCGACGGCATAGCCCCAGGATTGGAGCATCATGCGCAGCATGCCGCGGTGGGCGTCGTCGTCGTCAACCACGAGAATGGAGGTGTTCACGCGGGAATCCTTTCGGTTGCTGGAGTGACGTTTTTCGGCGGCGAGGGCAGCCAGAGCGTAAAGCAGGTGCCGGAAACGCCGGGGGCGTTGGCGTCGGCCGGGGTGGAGACCACGTCTATATCGCCGCCCAGAGCTTCCATGATCTTGTGGGCCGTGGCAAGTCCCAGGCCGGTGCCGTGTCCCTTCGTTGTGAAATAGGGATCGAAAATATGGCGCAGATGTTCGGGAGTGATGCCCTTGCCGTTGTCTTCCACGGCCAGCGCCAGCCAGAAGGGCGTCGCGCCGTCGTTCGGCGCCTGTCCCGAACCGGCGGGAACGACGCGGGCGGAAAGGCGCAGCTCGCCGCCGTCGGGCATGGCGTCCAGGGCGTTGAGGCAGATATTGAGCAGCGCCTGCCCGAAGCGGTCCGGGTCGATCCAGGCGGGGGGCAGATTGCGGGGAACGTCGCAGGCCACATGGACCTTGCGCTTTTCGGCGTCCTGCCTGATCAGGCGCAGCACATGATCGGTCGTGTCGGCCAGCGAGGCGGCGCGGGGGCGTACGTCGCTGGGACGGGAAAGCCCGATCAGGTCGGTGATCACGCGGTTGAGGCGTTCCACTTCGCGCACCATGACTTCGGCGGCCTTGCGATCGTCGCTGCCCTCGGCGAAGCGCTGGCCGAAATAGGTGGCGTAGCCCTTGATGGAGCTGAGCGGATTGCGGATTTCATGGGCGACGCCTGCCGCCAGCGTGCCGACGGCCGCGAGTTTTTCCTTGCGGCGGACTTCCTCTTCCAGCATGCGGACCTGCCCTTCGGCGCGGCGCTGGCGCAGGCGGGACTGGCGCGCGCGCTGGGCATAGTAGAGCGCCACGAGGATGGCCAGACCCACCAGCAGCATGACCCCGGCCAGCATGACGACGTAATCGCGATCCTGACGACGGGTGATGTCGAAGGGGGAAATGTCGAGACCGAGGAAGATGGTCGGCGCGGGAAGCCCGGAAGCCGCAAGGCTGGGACTGGGCATGAAGACCCGGTAGACCACAAAGGCGCGTCGTCCTTCCATGGCCATGATGCCCCACTGGGCATCCATGCCCGGAGCCATGGCGCGCAGACGTTCCGGGCTGATTTCCTCGCCGTCGAGCATGAGGATTTCGCCCAGCCGGTCGGGGTTGCTGTGCGCCACGATGGTGCCGTCGGGCATGGTGACGGCAATGAACTGGATGTCGCGGCTGACGGTCATTTCCTCCAGCAGGACCTGAAGCCGCACGCCGGCTTCGCTGCGCATGGTGGTGCGCAGGATGCTCTCGAAGGCCATGATGAGGGAGCTGCCCTTTTCGGCCAGCAGGCGGGCCATGGCCGTATCGTTGCGTTCGATGGAAAAGATGGCGAGAGCCGTCACCATGAAGATGAGCACAAAGGCCGCGCCGCCGAGCAGGAGCCCCACGGGAGCGGAAGAGGCGTCGACCGGAGGCCGTCGCGAGGGCGCGGATGCGGCGGGAGGCGTGGCGCCGGTACGGCGGCGCAGACGGGAAAGAACGGACATGAACGGCAGTATAACCTGATTCGGGGCTTCTGTCATCGTATTGACGTGACGGCACGTTTTTTGCTTTAAATCATGAAAACGACTCCTCCGGGAGTGAAAACCGTTGGATACGCCCATGATGAGAGCCTACAAGATCGTCGCGTTCATGTTCGCCCTGTATTTTGCCGCCGTTTCCCTGGCGCACGCGGGCGGGCATGGGGGGCGGATGGCCCTGGAAGGGCCGCGTACGGAGCGCTGGCTGGCCGGACTGCCGCCCGAACAGCAGCAGAAAGCCCGTATCATTCTTGAAGAGGAACGCCCGGCCATTCAGGAACTGCATTACCGGATTCGTTGCAAGATGCAGGAACTGGAGGGCCTGAATTATGATAACGATATCCGCCCGGACGCGCTTTCGCGTCTGGGCTGGGAGTTGCAGAAGCTGCGCGATCAGCTCCATGACGCCTATCAGCGGGTGCATGAACGCATGCGGCAGGAAGTCGGCGTGGAGTTTGTGCGCCCCGGCCGCCGGGGGTGCCGCAGCATTTCGCAATTCAACCATATGTGACGTCGGGACGACGTTCGTAAAAAAAGACCGCCGCAGGCGGTCTTTTTTTTGGGGCGGACGTACCCGCACGCGGGAAAACGCGCGTTCCCCGCTCCTTCTCCCATACTCGCCGGAAGGGGCCCGCGGTCAGGGGGAATCGCCCTTGAGCAATTTCAGTTTGAAACGCTGCGCGTTGCAAACCTTACGTCCTGTGGTTTCGCGGGAAAAACGCGGTTTTTCCGGCTCGCTTCGGGCCGGGCGGCGCTGTGCCGCCGCC
>CAJMRA010000220.1 GCA_905215675.1 uncultured bacterium
GGGGGTTCCCTTCCCCCCGAACAACCTATCATTTGCTGGCGCGAGAGGGGGTTCCCTTCCCCCCGAACGACCTATCATTTGCCACAGTTGCTGCAAGGAACGAGGATATGAGTCTATGGCTGAGACGTCGCTGAACGAGCATCTGGAATGGTTGTCATTGCTGGATGTTTCCGGTCCGTTTTTGACCTTGCCGGTGCTTCAGAAGTATATGCCGGACGGGCTGGATCGGCTGGAGTCCGGGGTGGGAGCGAGTCTGCGCGCGGCGCTTGCCGCCCGTGACGCGGCGCGTCGCAGTCCCGATGCCTGCCGGGAATTTGTGCGTTTTGTCCTGTCGGAGCTGCTGGAATATGATCCGTCGGTGCTGACGTCGGTAGCCGATATGCCGGATGCGCCCTGCCTGCGCCTGCCGGAAATGGGCGTGGAACTGCGGCCCGAGCTGGCGCTGCTGCCGCCGGAGGAAGTCTGTCTGGACGAGCTGGACGACCTGGACGGGCCGGAGGCCGGGCCGACGCCCGCCCCGGGCGGCCCCCGGCGTCCGGTCATGCTGATCGACGTGGTTCCGGGGCGTCCGCTGGAAACGCCGCAACCGGAAGAGACCTGTTCCTGGAGCCCCGCGCGGCGCATGGCCGAAATGTGCCGCGCCTCCGGCGTGCCGCTGGGCCTTGTGAGCGACGGCGAACAATTCATGCTGGTACACGCCCGCCAGAACGCGACCTCCTCTTTTATTTCGTGGTATGCGGGCCTCTGGCTGGAAGAACGCATCACCTTGCGGGCCTTTGTCACCCTGCTGCACAAGCGGCGCTTTTTCTCGCTGGCGGAGGAATACACCCTGCCCCGCCTCATGGAACAAAGCGCCAACGCGCAACAGGAAGTGACGGAAAGCCTGGGCTTGCAGGTGCGCAGCGCCATAACCGAATTCTTGCGCGCGCTGGATCGGCTGGACAGACACAGCGAACGCCCCCTGCTGCAAGACCTGTCGCCCCGCCGCCTCTATGAAGCGGCCCTGACGGTCATGATGCGTCTCGTCTTTCTGCTGGCCGCCGAGGAACGGGGCCTGTTGCGGCTGGGCGAACCGATCTACGACGAGTCCTACGCCGTATCGACCCTCTGCGAAAGCCTGCGGGAACAGGCCGACAAGCACGGCGAGGAAGTCCTCGGCTACCGACACGACGCCTGGGTGCGCCTGCTGGCCCTGTTCCGGGGCGTGTTCGGCGGCATCCGCCACGAGGCCCTGCGCCTGCCCGCCTACGGGGGGTCGCTCTTCGATCCCGATGTGTATCCGTTTCTGGAAGGACGCCCGCAGGGCAGCTGCTGGCGGGATACCCCCGCCACCCCCCTGCCCGTGGATAACCGCGTGTTGCTCCACATGCTGGAATCGCTGCAATTCCTGCGGGATCGCCGCACGACGGGACGCGACGAGGCCGTGCGCCTGTCCTTCCGCGCCCTGGACGTGGAACAGATCGGACACGTCTACGAAGGCCTGCTCGATCGCACGGCCGCGCGGGCCGACGACGTGCTGCTGGGCCTGACGGCCGGAAAACAGGAAGAACCCTTCATCTCCCTGACGGAAGCGGAAACCCTGCTGCACGAGGGAGAAGACGCCCTGCTGCGGCGTCTGACCACCCTGACGCACAGCCAGAAAGGAACCCTGCAAAAAAGACTGCGCGGCGAATCCCCGCAGGGACGCGGCCGCCGCAAGGCGCAAGACGCCCCGGCGTCAACGGACGATGCGCAGGCCGAAGCCGACCGGCGGCGCGCCCGCCTGCAACTGGCCTGCGACGGCGACGCCGCCCTGACGGCGCGCGTCCTGCCCTTTGCCGGACTGCTGCGGCACGACAGCTTCGACATGCCCGTGGTCATTCCCGACGGCGGCCTCTATGTGACGGCAGGCAGCCAGCGCCGGGATACCGGCACGCATTACACGCCCCGCCCCCTTACGGAACTGCTCGTGACCGCCACGCTGGAACCCCACGTCTATGACGGCCCGGCGGAAGGCCTGCCCCGCGCTCAGTGGCGATTGCGCACCCCCGACGCGCTGCTTTCCCTGAAAATCTGCGACATGACCATGGGCTCCGGGGCCTTTCTGGTCCAGACCTGCCGCTATCTGGCGGAACGCCTGCTGGAAGCATGGAACCATACCCCGCCGCCCTCGCCCCTGCCCGAAGATGCCGAGGAACGCGCGGCGCTGGCCCGGCGCATGGTGGCCGACCGCTGCCTCTACGGCGTGGATAACAACCCCCTTGCCGTGGAAATGGCCAAGCTCTCCCTCTGGCTCACCACCCTGCAAAAGGAACGCCCCTTCACCTTTCTGGATCACGCCCTGCGCTGCGGCGACGCCCTGCTGGGTCTTGTGGATCTACGACAGCTTGAGGAATTTTCCCTCAGGACGAAAGACAGGAGCCTCGCGCTCCGTTCGGCAGATATGCTTGCCGCCATCCGCAGCGCGCGGGAATCCCGCGAACGTCTGGAACGCATTCCGTCCGATACGCCCCTGAATGTGGAACGCAAGACCGCCTGTCTGGCCGAAGCCGAACAGCACCTTGTCCGGCTGCGCCTGCGGGCCGACGCCCTGATTCTCGAAACCGTGCGCCGACGCGGCAAACTGGGCGAAGACGCCCGCTATCAGCTGGAAGATCGGCTGCTTAGCGATGCCTTCCGGCTGGATTCTCGGGCGCTGGCCCTCTGGCTGGAAGAACTGCGGCAGAACCTCCTGCGGGGCGGTGACACGCCCGCAACGGCACGGGCCGCCGACGCCAATCCCGGCCTGACGCGCCCCCTGCACTGGGCGCTGGAATTTCCCGAAGTATTCGACCGGGATAACCCCGGCTTCGACGTACTGGTGGGCAATCCGCCCTTTCTGGGAAGCCAGCGCATGCGCGAAGCCCTGGGCAACGCCTACCGGGAGTATCTGGTGGAAATACTGACGGACGGCCTGCGCGGCAAGTCGGATCTCGTCGCCTATTTCTTCCGCCGCGCCGCGCAGCTCACGCGGAGCGGCGGCGACTTCGGCCTTATTGCCACCAATACCCTTGCGCAGGGCGATACCCGCGAGGCCGGACTGTTACCGCTGGAGCAGGCGGGCTGCCGCATCCGCGCGGCCTGGCCCGATATGCCGTGGGAAGGCAACGCCACGGTCTGCACCAGCCAGCTTGTCATCCGTACCCCCGGCGCACAGCCCTACAAGGGCCCCGTCCTGCTGAACGGCGCGCCCGTGGATGCCGTCTCCTCCTTCCTCAAGGCCGGGGAAGAAGACTGGGAGGCGCGCCCGCTCAAGGAAAACGAGGGGATTAGCTTTCAGGGCACGGTTGTGCTCGGGGAGGGCTTTCTCACGAACGAAGCTCAGGCCCGGCAATGGATTGCCGAAGATGCCCGCAATGCCGCCGTCCTGTTCCCCTACTTGAACGGAGCGGATTTGACCACCAGCCCGGAACAGGCCCCGTCACGCTGGATTATCAATTTCTATGACTGGGAAGAAGAAAAAGCGTGTTCCTATAAACATATATTCCAATATATTAATACACATAGAGATACCCTAAATAGAACGGCAGCAGTGCACAAAAAATATTGGCAATTTTGGCGACCAAGGGCGGAATGCTATCATGCCCTTGGTCGGGGTGATGCCTTTACCAAACATCCCAAGGGCTGGAAATCCTTTCCGCCGCTGGACCGTGTGCTGGTTATTGCGCGTGTTTCAAAATATGGACTTCTTTCGTTTGTGAAAAATAATGCTGTGTTCTCTGAAAAGCTCTGTATTTTTGCCACGGAAGATGCTGCCTTTTTCGGCATTCTTCAATCAGTATTCCATAACGCATGGACATGGAAACTTAGCACAACAATGCGACGAGATTTAAGCTATACTCCCACTAAAGTATTCGAGACGTTTCCTCGGCCCTCGGCGGACGGGCTGGACGGGCTGCGGGACTGTGGGGAGCGGCTGCACGCCGTGCGGGCGGAGATCATGCGTCGGGAAGGCATGGGGCTGACGGCGTTGTACAATGCGCTGCACGCCCCGGAGAGCCGTTTGCGGGACGTGGAGGCGTTGCGCGGGCTGCATGAGGAGCTGGATCGGCGGACGGCGGCGGCGTATGGCTGGAGCGATCTGGATATGGGACATGATTTTCGTCAGGTGGAATACTTGCCGGAGAATGACAGGACGCGGCACACCATAGCCGAGCCGGTGCGGCTGGAGATATTGCGCCGTTTGTCGGCCCTGAACCGGGAGCGTTACGAAGCGGAGCAGCGTGCCGTTGTGGAAAAGACGCCGCGCAAGCCGACCGCGCGCCGGGGCAGGGGCGGCGCGGGCGGCAAACGCGGCCCGGAACAGGGGGCGCTGCTGTGAGCGGGGGGCATTGCGGGCACATTCGCGGCCGCTTATAAGGGAAGGAAAGAAAAAACACTCTGGAACCCTTTTTTTGCGTAACCGGGGGACGGCGGCTTCCGCAACGGCGTTTGCGGCACCACCATGCCGGACTGTTCCGAAAAGCGGGCTTTGGGGAAGGAGGGGGGAGTTTGAGGGGGTAGGGAACCCCCTTTCACGCGCAAGCT
>CAJMRA010000221.1 GCA_905215675.1 uncultured bacterium
CTGTCGTTTCGCGGAAAAAACGCGGTTTTTCCGCTCACTTTGGGCCGGGCGGCGGGAACAAGCGGAGGAGGGAAAACCTTCTCCCCGGTATTGCAACGCCATGACGAAAAATCCCGGTTTCATGTTTCTCATCTGTCCTGACAGCCATTTTTTGCACGCGCGTCTGGAAACGCTGCTGGCAGGCTCGACCGCCGAACGACATATCTACTGGGGCGACGAGGAACCGCCGCCGCGTTTCTGGGAGGATCTGACGCTTCAGGGCCTGTTCGGCAAGCCGCGCGTGCTGGTGGCGCGGCAGGCGCACCTGTGGCCCGCCGCCGTCTGGAAAAAGATTTCCGCGGCGCTGGGACGCCCTTCCGAACAGTGCCGCCCCTTTTTCTGTTTTGAAACTGCCTGGGAAAAGGGACAGCCCAAACTGCCCGCCCACATCAAAAAACTGCGCTGCATGACCTTTGCCGAACAGCAGGGCTGGATCTGGAAAAACGATGGACTGACGGAACGCACCATCCGCCGCCATGCGCAGGAGCGCGCCCGGGCCCTGCGCGTGCCCTTCGAGGAAGACGCCTTTGAACAGTTCTGCGCCTCGGTTCCCGCCGACGCCAACGCCGTGGAAAACGAGCTGCGCAAGCTGCGCCTGATGCTGGATGCCGAGGAGGAAAAACAACCTCCCGAACCGCCGCGCGTGACGACGGCCCTGCTGGGCGGCACGGGCTGGAGCCCGGAAAGCAATGTCTTCGCCTGCATCCGCCACATGGAAGCGGGCAATCTGAACGCCGTCTGGAAGGAACTGAGCCGCAGCCGCCATGATCCCGAAGGGCTGTTCTTTCCGCTCCTGACCCTGCTGGCCCGGGATGTCCGGCTGCTCTGGCAGTGCCGCATGGGCGAGAATGTGCGCATGCATCCGTCGGAAGCGGCCTTCAAGCAACAGCTTGCCGCCCGTCTGGGCGCGACCGGACTTGCGGACCTCATGGGCATGATCATGGATGCCGAATGGCAGGTCAAAAGCGGCCGCCGCACCGTGGAACAAAGCCTCGACATGCTGGCGGCCCAGGCGACGGAGCGCTGCGCCCGTTCCCGCTGACCGCGCATTTTCCCCTTGCGCGGGGGAAAATGCTGCTTACTATGTTACAATCCGCAGGCAGAAAGGAAAAACGATGAAAAGCGAACAGCCTCCGGCGTCCCGCACGTCGCCGCACAGCGGACACCGGGCGCGCCTGCGGCGGCGTCTGGAAATGGAACCGCTAGCCGTGGCGGATTACGAGCTGCTGGAACTCCTGCTGGGCTACGGCCTGACGCGCAAGGATACCAAACCGCTGGCCAAGGAACTGCTGGCGCGCTTCTCGTCGCTGCGGGGAGCGCTGGACGCCCGCCCCGACGAACTGCTGGACGTGCCGGGCTTCGGTCCGGGGCTGCTGCGCCTGTGGCGCATCCTGCGCGAAACGCTGGCCCGCTACGCGGAAAGTCCGGTGCGCCTGCGGGAAGTGGCCGCCGATCCCGAAACCATTGCCCGGATGGCGCAAATCCGTCTGGCCGGCAGCACGGAAGAAGAAGTCTGGATCGCGCTGCTGACACAGGCCAACGCGCTTATCGCCTGGGAACGCCTGCGGCGGGGGTCCGTCGATCAGGTGCCGCTGGTGCCGCGGGACGTCTTTGCCGTCGCCCTGCAACGCAAGGCGTCGGGCATCATTCTCGTGCACAACCATCCCGGCGGCAGCGTGCGGCCGTCGCAGCCTGATCTTGCGCTGACCGGAGTGTTGCGGCAGCAGGCCCTGCCGCTGGGGCTGCGGCTGCTGGATCATATAATTATAACGGACGGCGAATGCTACAGCATTCTCCAGGACCGAATTTTTCGGAGCGACCCGGGGCCGAAGCCCTGACGTCCCGCTCCGGCAACGGCGGAGCGCCTGCGCCGACGGCGCCGCCCCGCCGCGCGTCCCCGCAGGGGGACGACAACCGATCCCGCAAGGGAGGCCGTTCCGCATCCGGCGGCGGCCAAGGAGCATTCTGTTATGTCTGAATCGAAACACGAGTCGGAACTCTCTTTCGAGACATTGCTCGATAACCTGACCCGCGACGACGAAGAACAGGCCCGGGAAGACGACGGGGAAAAGACGCAGACCATCCCCTCCCTTCTGCCCGTGCTTCCCGTGCGTGATGTGGTTATCTTCAACTATATGATCCTTCCGCTCTTCATCGGACGGGAAAAGTCCGTCCAGGCCGTCAACGCGGCGTTGCGGGAGGGGCGTCACATCCTCATCTGCACCCAGCGCGACGAAACCGTGGAAGAACCTTCGGAAGCCGATCTGTACCAGACCGGCACCGTGGCCCAGATCATGCGCATGCTCAAGATGCCCGACGGGCGTATCAAGCTGCTCATTCAGGGGGTGACGCGGGCGCGCGTTCTGGAATTCGAGCGCACAAGTCCCTATTTTGAAGCCCGAATCGAACCGCTGACGGAAAAGGAAGCGCCCGACGACGCCGTTACCGAAGCCCTGTTGCGGGCCGTGCGGGAACAGAGCGAAAAGGTGCTTTCCCTGCGCGGCATCGCCTCGGCGGACGTGGTTTCCGTCTTGCAGGGCGTGGACGATCCCGGACGGCTGGCCGATCTCATCGCGGCCAACATCCGCATGAAGCCCGTGGACGCCCAGCGCATTCTGGAAGAGGACGATCCCGTCAAGCGGCTGGAACTGGTCAACGCCCATTTGCAGCGCGAAGTGGAAGTCGCCACCGTGCAGGCCCGCATCCAGAGTTCCGCCCGCGAAGGCATGGAAAAGGCCCAGAAGGACTATTTCCTGCGCGAACAGCTCAAGGCCATACGTCACGAGCTGGGCGAAACCGAGGGAGAAGACGACGATCTGGATGAGCTCCGGCAGTCCCTCAAACGGGCCGGACTGCCCAAGGACGTGCAGAAGGAGGCCGACAAGCAGCTGCGCCGTCTGGCGGGCATGCACGCCGACTCCTCCGAAGCCAACGTGGTGCGCGCCTATCTGGACTGGCTGGCGGAACTGCCCTGGCGCAAGACCTCGCGCGACATGCTCGACATTGCCAGAGCCAAGGAAATTCTGGACGAGGATCACTATGGTCTGGACAAGATCAAGGATCGCATCCTCGAATTCCTGAGCGTGCGCAAGCTCAATCCCCAGTCAAAAGGCCCCATCCTCTGCTTTGCGGGCCCTCCCGGCGTGGGCAAGACCTCGCTGGGCCGCAGCATCGCGCGCGCCATGGGCCGCAAGTTTCAGCGTCTTTCGCTGGGCGGCATGCGCGACGAGGCGGAAATCCGCGGGCACCGTCGGACCTACATCGGGGCCATGCCCGGACGCATCATTCAGGCCCTGAAGCAGGCGGGCACGCGTAATCCCGTCATCGTGCTGGACGAGGTGGACAAGCTCGGCTCGGATTTCCGGGGCGATCCCTCTTCCGCCCTGCTGGAAGTGCTGGACCCGGAACAGAACAACACCTTCAGCGATCACTATCTGAACGTGCCCTTTGATCTCTCAAAGGTCATGTTCCTTTGCACGGCGAACCATCTGGACACCATACCGGCGGCCCTGCGCGATCGCATGGAGATCATTTCCCTGCCCGGCTACACGCTTCAGGAAAAGACGGCCATCGCCCGCCGCCACCTGCTGCCCAAGAAAATCGCGGAAAACGGCCTCAAGCCCGAGGATATCCAGATGGACGACGCCGCCATCGAACAGGTCATCAGGGGCTACACGCGGGAGGCCGGGCTGCGCAATCTGGAACGCGAGCTGGGAGCCATCTGCCGCAAGCTGGCGCGCAAGCGCGCCGAAGGACAGGAAGGCGTCTTCACCGTGGACGCCGCCGCCGTGGGCAAGCTGCTCGGCGCGCCCCGCTACGTGGAGGACGAACGGGAAAAGACGCTCATCCCCGGCATGGCGCTCGGCCTTGCCTGGACCGCCGCGGGCGGCGAGGTGCTGACCGTGGAGGTCAATGCCGTCAAGGGCAAGGGCACGCTGCTCCTTACCGGACAGCTGGGCGACGTGATGAAGGAAAGCGCGCAGGCCGCCCTGAGCTACATCCGCAGCCGCGCCGAAACTCTGGGCGTGCCCGCGGACTTCCACGACACCCTGGATCTTCACGTCCATGTTCCCGACGGAGCCACCCCCAAGGACGGCCCCTCCGCGGGCGTGACGCTCACCACAGCCCTGATCTCCGCGCTGACGGGACGCCCCGTGCGCGCCGATCTCTGCATGACCGGGGAAATCACGCTGCGCGGCCGCGTGCTGCCCGTGGGCGGCATCAAGGAAAAGATCCTCGCGGGCGTGGCCCGCGACCTCAAGCACGTCATCATCCCGGCCCAGAATACCAAGGACCTTGAAGACGTGCCCAAGGATCTGCTGCAACGCATTACCGTACACCCCGCCCACCACTATGACGAGATTCTCGAACTCGCCTTCGAGCCTGCGACGGAAAAGACGGAAGAGAAATAGGACAAAGAGTCGAGATTCAGGGGGAGGGGAACCCCCTCTGCTGGCGCGAGAGGGG
>CAJMRA010000222.1 GCA_905215675.1 uncultured bacterium
TTTGAGGGGGGAAGGAACACACTTTGTGCGCTAGCCAAAGGGGGTTCCTTCCCCCCTCAATATTCACCTTACCCATCCCCTACATGCCCAGATGTCCGCGCACGTCGGAGAGGTAGTCTTTTCCCCGGATGCGGCAGACGAAATTGAGCTTGTCGATTTCCACGATTTCCTCGCCGTCAACGGAGATTTTGAGGTAGGTCACTTCAAATTCGCTGGTGCTTTCCATTTTCTTGCCGGGCTCGAATTTTCCGGCCCCGGATTTTTTAGGCGTCCCCTGTACCATGACGCGCACGGGCCGGGCCTTGAACTCGCCGTTGCCGGTATCCCAGTCCTGAATGGATGCGTAGATGGCGATCTTGTGCGTTTTGGGCGCGGACAGCTCCGCAGCCGTGGCACAGAGCGTGTTCCACGTCACGGTCATGGTGATGCTCTTGGTATGACCAAGGACGGGAATTTCCATTTCCCCGGCCATGCCGAGGCCGGAAACGCTTTCGGTCATGAATTCCAGATCGGACAGCTCGACGGTGCCCGCGCCGAGCATTTCCCTGCCTTCGTTGTAGAGCTTGGCGTTGATCAGCGTGCTGGGGATGGGATTGCTCATGCGATGGCCTCCGTGCTGCCGAAAAGCGTATCCAGATAGGCGGGATCGTATTCCAGGATGAAGGTCAGTTCCCGCCCGGCCTGCGGGGGCGCGAGGTAGAGATGCCAGCGCACCTTGCCGTCCAGCAGGTCCTGCGTGGGATTGTCGGCCTGCTCGAAATCGCAGCGCCCGCCCAGCAGATAGCCGCGGCCCACAAGGCCGTTCAGGAAGTAGTTGACGGTATCCTGCACGGTTTCCAGCATCCGCTTGCGGATGGGAGACGACACGTACTGCCAGCAGGTCAGGATCAGCGTATTGCCGATCCATGTGAACATGCGGCGAATGGGTATGGAGGCTTCCTTGGGGTCGGTCACGCCGGGATAGGCCGTCGTCTGATCGCCCCAGCAGCGCAGGCCGCCGATCATGTTCAGGCCGGTGACGATGCCCTGCGAATTGAGATAGGCGGCTTCGGCGGGCGTCAGGTGCAGTTCCTCGCCATGATGCACAAGGCCCTCGGCCTCGATCTGGTAATTGGACGGCGACCAGTACGGGATGCTCTCGGTGGTGCTGTCGCGTCCGCCGATGCAGCCCGCAAGATGGATGGAACCCGGTTCCACATGCCCGCCGTACAGCCCATGCCCGTACATGGCAAAGGTATTGCCGGAGGCGTCACACAGATTGTTGTCGTTGAGCCAGGCAGGGGCATCCGTGTAACGCGTCACGCTGTCGGGAATCTCGATCAGCCCGCAGGCGCGGAAAAAGCCCGAAATGGCGGCGCAGCCGGTTTCTATGGCCTTGGCAACCGTGGGATCGCCGGACCAGCGCGGGGCCATGATCAGGCCCGGCGTCAGACGGAAGCGCGGAAAGACTTCCTCCACCAGCGCAAGACCGGTACGGCGACCGTCGTCATCCGTGCCGCCGATGATGTCCGCCTCGGTTACGGCCCGCACGTCCGGCAGGGTCTGCGGCACGTCGGGGCTTTCTCCTTCCGAGGGATTGACCTTCGTGTGTCTGGCCGGGTCAAAGACATTGACAAAGACAGCGGGCGCGGCCCGGTAACGGCTGAAATAGGCTCCGGCCATCTGATACAGCGTAAAGTCCTCGGGATTGTCGTCCGCGGCCGGGACGCCGAACTGCGCCGTAAATTGCGGCATGTTGTAAATCAGACGCGGTTCATTGACCGGCGGGGGCGTGTCTGTGAGGCGATGCACGGGAGCCGTACCGATGACCACGGGCAGCGCGGATTCCGCCGTGTTCGGCGTGACAAGCTGCGTGGCCATTTCCTCAATGTAGACGCCGTGTCTATACTGCGACATGGGAGACTCCTTGTAGTTCCCAGGATGACAGGACGTGCGCCTGCAAAAACGGCGGAAACTGCTCGTCGGGGCGCGTCCACGGAAGAAGATCGCTGCCGCTGCGCACGATACGGAACCGCGGCGACAGCAGCCCGTCCGGCAGGGACAGCAAATGCCGACGCAGCAGGGAAATCAGATTGTGCACGTCGGTCTCGGCGTCCTCGGCGTCGTCGAACGTGCCTGCCGCCACACAGACGCGCAGGGCCAGACGCAGACGATGCAGGCCGTCGCCGTCCTCGCCGCTCAACGGTTGCAGGACCACAAAGGGCGCGTGCCCCAGCGCGTCGGATACCGTGGGCGGCAGACTGCCGATGAAAATCCGTGCCGGGCGCGTCTGTTCGGGCATGGCCTGTGCGCCGTCCGGCAGCGGCACGGGCCGACCATCCGTCTCCCGGTTGCGCACCGGCAGCGGCAGGGTTGCCAGTACGGGATGCAGGCTCGCGCGCAGGGCCACCATCAGTTCCATGACCGCGCTCATGCCTCAACCCCGGTGATGCTGCGGGCCTCGGCCCGGAACACTTCCTCAAAACGATGGGCCGAAAGCTGCATGACGTTGGCCATAAAACCATTTGCATAGGCATGATACTGCAGGGACGGCGCCCATTCCTGCAGCAGTGCGCCCCGGGATCCTTTTCCCGTGCGGTAGAAGGCTCCGATGTGCCCGGAATCCGTGCGCGCCACAAAGAGCGGCGTGGCTGCTCCCGGCCCGAAGGCCGTATCCCCGAAGTTGCGCCCCGTTGTCCGCAGGCGGTAGGAGACGCGCCGCCTGTTCTTGACCGGCACTCCCTTGAGCTGCGGGGGACGCTCCGGGCGCAGTGCAAAACGGGACAGGGGGATGTTGCCGGTGGCGATGCGAATTTCTGCCTCCACGCCCCAGATGGTGCGTCGTGCCTTGCGGCCCCTGATACCGCGCGAAATATAGGCGGGCTTGAGCGTCAGCAGCTCGCGATACTGGCGTACCAGCTGGTTGCGGGCAAAGAGGCGCGTCTTGTCGGTCGCCGTCAGCAGGGCCATGTCCACGGCAGCGGGAAAGGCGCTGAATGCCGCTGTCAGCTGCTGGAGGGATACGGGATCCAGCGTAAATGTAAGACCGGGAAGGACGCCTACGGCGGAACGCTTCTTGTCCAGCTCACGCAGGCGCACGCCGCGAAATCTGTCCCAACGGCTCATGATTCCTCTCCTGTTACACGTAGGCCCGTTGCAGGTTGATACGCAGCAGGCCGTCCTGCTCGGCAACGTCGATGACCGTAAAAAAACGTCCGTCCACCGCGAGGCGCTGTTCCGGCTGCGGTCGGGGAAAGGACGTGCCGGCGACATACAGCACACAGTCCGCACGCAGCAGACCAAGCCCGGAGACATCGCCGAAGCCGTCGGCGGCCCCGCCGTCCAGCCCGGCGCACTGCTCGTCAAGGATGGCGCGCACCGGCCTGCCGTCGATGACATGCCGCCCGGCAAATTCGTCGGCATTGAGAAAAACCTTGCACACGTCCTCGCGCAGCATGCGCCGGAAGGTCAGCGGACGCGCTTCCCGCGGCTGGTCATCGTGAAAATCGTTCATCGTCTACCCCTGCGCCAGAAGGCGATTGAGCCAGCCCGCCAGAACCGCCACGCCGCCGATTCCCAGCGTGGAAAGCAGCGCCCAGAGCAGGCGCACGGCCCAGCGCGCGCCCAGCAGGCGGCTCTTGTCATGTTCCAGCGCGGCAAGGCGGGCCTCGTGATCCCGGCAGCGGGACTCGCGGCCGGAAATCTCCTCCACGGAAGCGTCGATTCTGTTCTCCAGCCGCCGCCCCATGTTTTCCAGCGACTTTTCCAGCCTGCCGCCCTGTTCCTTCAGATTGTCGATGGACGCTTCCATGCGGCCGAGGGTGCGCTCGGTGTTCGCCTGCGATTGCAGCAGGGCCTGCCCCAGCGATTCCCCGGTCATGCGGCCTCCGCCGCCGAAACGAGGTTCAACCGTCATTGTGCCTCCGCTGCCTCAATCCACAGAAGGAGTTCCCCGGCCTCGGCGGCCGGAAGGTGGAGCCAGTCGCCGTTCATGACGACCGGGCCGTCCTGCCCCTCATACATCCAGGTCGCCGTCACCACGGCTCCGGGCGTCGCCGGAGCGGGCGGCAGCGCGCTTGTCACTCCCGCCGAACTTGCGCAGCCATGCGTCAGCAGGATCAGCACGCACGGAAGCCGTACGGCGCTTTTCAAGCAGCGCTTTAACAACTCGCCATAGTCCACAGAGCAGCTCCAGCAGACGCGCCGCCGTCATTGCAGCTTCTTCGCCTTCTTTACGGCGTCGTCGGCGTTCTGCGCCCTGCCCAGATTGGCCGCCAGAAAATTCACCACCGCATACACAATGACGTACCCCTTGCCGCTGGCGGAGCCCGGAGCGGGCAGGAGCGTCGCCACCCACGCCGCAAGGCCGCATGCCGCCAGCGCTCCGCCCGTCAGCAGCTCCAGCACATGCTGCCCCAGCAACTCCTGCAATATGTTCATGTCCATAGGATTTCTCGCTTTTCTTTTTTCTTGAGGGGGGAGAGGGAAACCCTTTTGGAAAAGGGTTCTCCCTCTCCC
>CAJMRA010000223.1 GCA_905215675.1 uncultured bacterium
TGAAAAAGGAAACATGCGGGGCGGCGGCACTGCGCCGCCCGGCCCGGACAGGCCGTATGGTTTGAAACGCACAGCGTTGCAAACTGCAATGACTCCAGGGATGAAAAAAAGCCCCTTGGCAGGGGCTTTTCGTTTGTGATCCTCTGAACTAGAGCCATTTGAACCACTGTTTCCATGAACCTTCCCGGCGTTCGCGCGTGGCCTCGGCCTGCTGCTGCCTGTAGTGATGGTAGGCGGCAACGGACTTTTCCCGCGCATGATCGGCCGTTTCGGGCACGTCGGGGAATTCGCGGACGATGAATTCGTACCGCCGCCAGGCCGGGCCGTAATTGCCCATATGCCAGAACACATCGGCAATATAGAGTTCGTGCTCGGCCATGCGCTTGCGGCACAGGGCGACGTTTTCCTGCGCCTGGGCGACATAGGGCGATCCGGGATAGGTCTGGATCAGACGGTTGTAGTATTCGCAGGCCTCTTCGAGAATGGTCGTCGCCCTGTCCACCGAACGGAACTGGTTCATCAGCGCGTTGCCCGTCTGGAAGAGCACATAGGGCACGGCCTCGTGACGGGGATGGAGCGATTCGAAATCCTTGTAGGATTCCACGGCCAGTTCGTATTCGCCGTCAAGATAGTAGGCGTCGGCCAGCGCCAGTTCGGCCTCTATGGTATAGGGGCTGAACGGGTAGGCATCCCGCAGCTTGTTGTAGTATGCAACGGCGCCCACGTAATCCTTCTCCCGCATGGCGTCGTTGCCGGCTTCGAAGATTTCCTGCGCCGTATCTTCGGCGGGCGGCAGATAGACCATATCAATAATGCCGCAGCCGGAAAAGGCGAAGACGGCAAGCGCAAGCGCCATGGGTCGAAGAAAAGATTTACGCATGAAGCTGTTCCATCAGAACAAAGGCTGCCTGTGCAGCGGTTGCGCCGTCGCCCGCGGCGGTGACGGCCTGGCGGCAAAGTTTCGAGCGCACGTCGCCCGCGGCGAAGATGCCGGGAACGGAGGTGCGCATTTCGGTATCGGTAACAAGGAAGCCCTGCGCGTCGCGCTCCACTTCCGGAGGAAGAAAGGCGGTACGCGGTTCCATGCCCACATAGACGAACAGACCGTTGACCTTGAGCGTGCGCCGCTCGCCGGTGACGACGTTCCGCACGACCACGCCCGTCAGGCCCGCGATCAGATCCGCCTCCAGCTGCTCCACGACGCTGTCGAGTACCGGCTCCACCTTGTCGGACTGGGCGAGCTTGTCCTGATAGACCTGCGCTCCCCGGAAAGCGCTCCGCCGGTGGATCAGATAGACCCTGGACGCAAGATTGGACAGGTACAGGCTTTCTTCAAGGGCGGAATTGCCTCCGCCCACGACCGCCACGGGCTGATTCCGGTAGAAATTGCCGTCGCAGAGGGCGCAGTAGGAGACGCCGCGTCCCTGAAGGCGATCCTCGCCCTCGACGCCCAGCGGGCGGTGTTTGGCGCCGGTACAGACGATGACCGTACGGCAGGCGTATTCCTTTTCCCCCGCGCCGACGACAAAGTTGCCCGCCTGTCCGCGAACGCTTTCCACGGCGTCGCGGGAGCGCGTGATCGTCAGATTCTCGATATGGGCGGCAAAGAGATCGGCAAGCTCATAGCCCTTGATACCCTTGGGAAAACCGGGGTAATTTTCCAGAACCTCGGTTTGCAGAATCTGGCCTCCGGCTGCAAGGCTTTCAAACAGAATGACCGAACAGCCGGAGCGCGCAAGATACAGGGCCGCCGTGATGCCGGCGGGGCCGCTGCCGATGATGGCGGCGTCGAACGTACTCATGCCAGGGCCTTGGTATCCAGCATTTCCTTGATGGAAGCCTTGGTGACGGCGCCGGTCACCTGTTCCACGGCCTCGCCGCCCTTGAACAGGATCATGGTGGGGATGGCGCGGATGCCGAATTTGGTCGGGGTCGTGGGATTTTCGTCCACGTTCATCTTGGCGATGATCACACGCCCTTCATATTCTTCGGCGAGCTCGTCGATAATGGGGCCGACGGCGCGGCAGGGGCCGCACCACGGAGCCCAGAAGTCCAGCAGCACAGGCAGCTCGGATTTGAGTACGAGGCTGTCAAACGTAGCGTCGGAAATTTGCGTCGCCATGAAAAACTCCTTTCGTTCGGGACTGCGTCCCATGCGAGGAAAACGCCCCCTTTCGGGCGGGTTTTCCCAAAGTAGTTGCCTTGACTCTGACTGTCAAGGTTTGCCCGCGCGGCGCATGTCGTCGGGAATGACGCGCCCGCGCGGAATGGTTTCCAGAGAAAGCGGATGTTCCCAGCCTTCGGCGGCCAGCAGCCAGCCGGCATAGGCCACCATGGCCGCATTGTCGGTACAGAGGCGTGGCGGAGGAAAGACGGCCTCGCCGCCCCGGCTGCTCATGAGCTCCGTCGCCCGTCGGCGCAGCATGGAATTGGCGGCGACGCCCCCCGCGACGATGAGACGATGAAGATCGGGATTGCGATCCAGCGCGCGCCGCGTTTTTTCCATGAGCGTTTCCACAACGGCCGTGTTGAAGGAGGCGCAGCCGTCCTTCAGGGCCTGGGGCGCGTCGCCGGGGTCGCGCAGGGGGCGCGGCCAGGGCGCGGCTTCGGCCAGCGGCGCGAGCCATGCCGCGGCGGCGGTTTTCAGACCGCTGAAACTGAAATCAAGGTTGTCGTTATCCAGATAGGGGCGCGGGAAAAGGCGCGCGTCCGCCCTCCCCTGCTGCGCCAGCATGTCCAGCAGCTTCCCGCCCGGATAGGCCAGCCCCATGAGCTTGCCCACCTTGTCGAAGGCTTCGCCCGCGGCGTCGTCCAGCGTCCTTCCCAGCTGGACGATACGGGAGGGACCGTCCATGCGGTACAGGTGCGTGTGCCCGCCGGACACCAGAAGGCCCAGGGAGGGAAACAGGGTCGCGCCCTCCAGACCCGCGGCCATCAGGTGCGCGTGCAGGTGGTTGACGCCCAGCAGGCGGATTCCTCCGCCGAGGGCCAGTCCCTTGGCAAAGGCGACGCCCACCAGCAGACTCCCCAGCAGGCCCGGCCCGCGCGAGACGGCGACGACGTCCACGTCCTGAATGCCGAGACCGGCGCGCCGCATGAGTTCGTCGTACAGCGCGCCGCAGAAACGGTAATGCTCCCGGGAGGCCAGCTCCGGCACGACGCCGCCGAAAAGCGCGTGCATGTCGGCCTGCGTCGCAAGAACGGCGTCCGTCAGACGCCCGTCCTCCACCAGCGCAAGGGCCGTTTCGTCGCAGGAGGTTTCAATGCCGAGACAGCGCATGGATCACCGGTTCTTGCGGCGTGCGTACACGGCTTCCACGGCCTCCACATCCCGGCTGGAGCCGATGTAGAGGGGCGTGCGCGCATGCAGGGTCGCCGGTACGCGCTCAAGGATGCGTCCGAAGCCGTCGCTGGCCTTGCCGCCCGCCTGCTCCGCCAGAAAGGCCAGCGGCGAGGCCTCGCACATGAGGCGCAGCTTGCCTTCCGGTTTGGAGGCATAGGGCGGATAGAGGTAGATGCCGCCATACAGAAGCGTACGGTGGAAGTCGGCCACGAGCGATCCCACATAGCGGGAGGAATAGGCGCCGCCCTTGGAGCTTTTGGCCGTATGGAACCATTCCACCGCTTCGCGCGCGGCGGGGTCCCATTGTTCGCGGTACCCTTCGTTGACGGAATAGATATAGCCCTGTTCGGGAATGCGGATGTCGGGATGCGACAGCAGGAATTCCCCGACGCCCGGATCCAGCGTGAAGCCGTGCACGCCCTGCCCGGTGGAAAGCACCAGCATGGTGGAAGGTCCGTAGAGGATGTAGCCTGCGGCCACCTGTTCCGTGCCGGGACGCAGTACTTCTTCAAGCGTCACTTCACCTTTTGCGCCGTGCGGACGCCGGTGCAGGGAAAAGATGGTGCCCACATCGACGTTGACGTCGATATTGGAGGAACCGTCCAGCGGATCGAAAATCAGGATATAGTCGCCCCGGGGAAACTCCTCTCCCACGCGAATGAGTTCCGGCTCTTCCTCGGAGGCCATGGCGCAGACGGCGCCGCTGCGTTCCATGCGGTAGATGAGAATGCGGTTGGCGATGGCGTCCATTTTCTGGACGTTCTCTCCCTGCACATTGACTTCTCCCGTACCGCCGAGAATATCCAGCAGCCCGGCCTGATTGATGCGCCGGGAGATGGTCTTGCCCGACAGGATCAGGTCGTACAGCAGGCCGGTGAACATGCCGGTGGCCTGCGGGGTCATCTTCTGGTGCAACAGCAGATGCTCGGTAACCGTAATGTCTGCCATGAAGAACTCCGGTTAAACGTAAAAAGTCGCGGCATCGAAGGACGCGTTCCGACGGGGCCGCGCCGCGAACATGGTCGGGAACCTGCGCGCGCCGCGTCCTGAACGCGACGTGCGGGAAAGGCACGACGGTCCGGGGGACCAATATGGCCCAGTACCTGGTGGGAGATATCGAGCAGGTCTGCGGCGACCTGAAG
>CAJMRA010000224.1 GCA_905215675.1 uncultured bacterium
AGGTTGTTTCTGATGGAGGCTGTCACAGGCGGCCCCCTGCAAAAGAATTGGCGGGCCGGACAACGACGCCGCCCCTGTCATGAATCAAGAGAGAGAGAGAGAGAGAGAGAGAGAGAGAGAGAGAGAAGTATCATGTCGGCATCCGGTCTCCGGCGGTCATGCCCGCCGTGAAAAGCACGTATCGCAGGGCCGTGCATTTGCACAGGAGCCGGCGGAGGTTGCATGCCCTGGCGCCGCTTCACATTTTCAAGAAAATCAGAAAAGAGGTACTGACCCCTTATGATGCTGTGCTGTCCTTCTTTTTGGAATATATCAGTTGTATCATCATGGCAATAGGAAATGCCCGGCATGGAGTACTTCAACTTTGAAAGATGAAACGCGAGGCGGCGCCACAGCGCCGCCCCGCGTCTTTCCTTTTTCAAGGAGAAAACGCTCCAGCCCTTTCCCTTACCGGAAGGGTCGGCCTCACTCCGCCTGCTTCGTACCTTCCGGCAGGGCATGCGGGCGGACAATCTTTTCAAAGGATCGCCCCGTCCAGTGCCAGCCGATATCCCGCGCCACGGGCAGATGCATCATCCCGGTCGCGCCCCAGAATACCACCTGCGCCTTGAGGCCGCCCAGACCGAGGCACGGCAGCACGGAGGCCGACACGTCCCGAGGTTGCGGCACGTCGTCGTCAAAAAACTCGCTGATGTCCGGGTCTTCGGGCGTGTCCGCCGGAACAATGCGCCCGGACGTGTCGCGCTTCCACAGCTCCAGCGCGCAGATGGGCACGCCCAGCGTGCCGATGGCCGCCAGAATCTCCCCGTTCTCCGTATTGCGGAACAGCCGCAGGGCCACGGCGCTGTCGCGGAACGGCAGCGAGCGAAAGGCTATGACGTCGTCCGTTTCGCCCACCACTTCCCAGAACTCGCACTGTCCGGTATCCAGCAAACGCTCCTTTTCCTCGTCGGGGAGCCCCTCGGCGGTATTGTCGAAAATGCTCGACGGCAGCTGCTCGAAAATCTCGCGGGCCGTCACCACCGGCGGCGCGGGCGTCTTGATTGCCTCGGGGGCCGCGGTCGTCGTCCGCCCGACGGCGGCGGAAACCGGAACAGGGCGCGTCGTCGCCGCAAGCAGCAGCATCCCCACACAAAGCACAAGGCGAACGGCGGTCGTCATCATACAGGCTCCTTTCCCTCAATAGAGCAATTTCAGTTTGAAACGCTGTGCGTTTCAAACCATACGGCCTGTCGTTTCGCGGAAAAAACGCGGTTTTTCCGCTCACTTCTTTTTCAAAGGCAAAACGCTCTGAAATCGGTCAGTACAAAAATTACTACGACCAAGCCGCGCCCTTGTCCATGCCTCCGCCGCGAAGATGCCCGCCAAAAAACACAAAACGCCGCCCGCCCCGCGCCCCGGCGGGCACAGGCTTGCCAAGCGTCCCCGACGCGCTTACTTACAGCCCATGAAAAACGTACACGAGTGCATCCATATAGAAAAAGCCCGGCAGCACAACCTCAAGGACATCGACATAGACATTCCCCGCGATGAACTGGTGGTCATCTGCGGGCCTTCCGGCTCCGGCAAGTCCACGCTGGCCTTCGATATCGTCTATGCCGAAGGCCAGAGGCGCTACGTGGAATCCCTCTCGGCCTACGCGCGCCAGTTCCTGCCCCAGATGGACAAGCCCGCCGTGGGCAAGATCGAGGGCCTGTCGCCCGCCATCTCGCTAGAACAGCAGAGCACCTCGCGCAATCCCCGCTCCACCGTGGGCACGGTGACGGAAATCCACGACTTCCTTCGCGTGTTCTTCGCCCGTCTGGGCCGCATGTACTGCCCGCAGTGCGGCCGCCCCATAGAAGCCCGCTCGCCCGACGAAATCATTGCCGATATTCTGGCCTTGCCGCAGGGCGAAAAATTCATGGTGCTGACCCCGCTCGTCGAACGCCAGAAAGGCACGCATGCGGACAGGTTCAAGAAACTGCGCGCCGAAGGCTTCGCCCGCGTGCGCGTGGACGGCGTTTTTTACACCCTCGACGACGTGCCCCCCCTGGACAAGAACAAGCGCCACGACATCGATCTTGTCGTCGATCGTCTTGTCAACAAGGACGGGATCCGGGGACGTCTGGCCGATTCCGTGGAACTGGCCCTGCGGTACGGCGAAGGCCGTCTTGTCATCCACCGCCCCGGCCTGCCCGCCGGGGAACAGGACGTCATGCACTCCACGACGTCGGCCTGCCCGCACTGCCATATTTCCCTGCCCGCGCCCAGTCCGCAGCTTTTTTCCTTCAACAGCCCGCAGGGCGCCTGCCCCCGCTGCGTGGGTCTCGGCACGGTCGATTATTTTGAACCCCGGCTCATCGCCCCCAATCGCGGCCTTTCGCTGCGCAAGGGCGCGCTGCTCCCCTGGGCCGAAGGCCGCCTCTTCGAGCGCTATGCCGACGCCCTGAGCGCGCTGGGCACGCGCTGCGGCTTCACGCTCGACACCCCCCTCAACGACTTTGACGATACCGCCCTCGCCCTGCTCTTCTACGGCGAGGACGCGCAGGGCAAGCCCGCCGCTTCCGTCTCCGGGCTGCGCCGCAACTGGATGGGCGGCAACGTGGCGCTTGACGCCGCGGGCGACAGCCAGAGCGCCGTCTTTGCACGGCAGCAGTCCGAACAGGCCGCCCTTGACGTGACCGCCGCCCGCTGGCCCGGCGTCATTCCCCTTCTGGAAAAGGGCATGCAGTACGGCGACGCCTGGCGCGAAGTGCTGGCCCGCTTCCGGCAGTCCACCGAATGCCCGGACTGCCACGGCGCGCGCCTGCGCCCGGAAGCCCTCGCCGTGCGCGTGGACGATCTGGACATCGCCGCCTTCTGTTCCCTGTCCGTGGAACGCGCCCTGGACTGGCTGGACAAGCGCTCCTTCACCGGCCGTTTCGCGCTCATCGCGGAACCCCTGCTCAAGGAACTGCGCCACCGCCTGACCTTCCTGCGCGACGTGGGTCTGGAATACCTCTCCCTCGGGCGCGCCATGTCCACCCTTTCCGGCGGCGAAGCCCAGCGCATCCGCCTTGCCTCACAGCTGGGTTCCGGCCTTGTGGGCGTGACCTACGTTCTCGACGAACCCTCCATCGGTCTGCATCCCCGCGATAACGAACGCCTGCTCGGCACTCTCCGCTCCCTCCAGCGGCGCGGCAATACCGTGCTTGTCGTCGAACACGACGAGGCCACCATCTGCGCCGCCGATACCGTCATCGAACTGGGCCCCGGCTCCGGCGCGCAGGGCGGCCACGTGACCTTTCAGGGCGATGTGCCCTCCCTCCTGCGCTCCGACACCCTCACCGCACGCTATCTGCGCGGCGATGAAAGCGTTCCCATGCCCGACGAACGCCGCGAAGCGCAAGGCTCGCTCATTCTGCGCAACGTCTCCACCAACAATCTCCGCGGCATCGACTGCCGTATTCCCCTGGGCGTCCTCACCTGCGTGACCGGCGTTTCCGGCTCCGGCAAGAGTTCGCTGGTGGTGGATACCCTGTACAAGCACCTTGCCATCTCTCTCGGCATGCGCGTGGATCAGCCCGGAACCGTCGGCGGCCTCGAATACACCGACGACGCCCGCCCCGTGGAACGCATCGTCGCCATTGATCAGACGCCCATCGGCCGGACGCCCCGCTCCAATCCCGCCACCTATACAAAAATCTTCGACGAAATCCGCTCCATCTTCGCCATGACTCCCGACGCCCGCAAGCGCGGCTACAAGCCCGGACGCTTCAGCTTCAACGTGCGCGGCGGCCGCTGCGAAGCCTGCGGCGGCGACGGACAACTCCGCGTGGAAATGCACTTCCTGCCCGATATCTACGTCACCTGCGACGTCTGCGGCGGCAAGCGCTACAATCACGAAACGCTGGAAGTCCGCTACAAGGGTCTCAATATCGCCGAAGTCCTCGATCTTCCCGTGCATCAGGCCCGGCAGTTCTTCGAGAGCTATCCCGCCCTCGAACGCCGCCTCGCCGTGCTTGAGGACGTGGGCCTCGAATACGTGCGCCTCGGCCAGCCCGCCACCACCCTTTCCGGCGGCGAAGCCCAGCGCATCAAGATATCCCGCGAACTGGGCAAGCGCTCCCTGCCCGGCACCATGTACATCCTCGACGAACCCACCACCGGCCTGCACATGCACGAGGTCGGCAAGCTCATCAAGGTACTCCACGCCCTCGTGGACAAGGGCGCCAGCGTCGTTGTCATCGAACACAACACCGACATGATCCTCGCTTCGGATCACGTCATCGACATGGGCCCCGGCGGCGGCGAAAACGGCGGCCTCATCGTCTCCCAGGGCACGCCCGAAGCCCTCGTGGCCGACCCCGCCTCCATTACCGGCCGCTTCCTCATGCAGGAACGGGCCGATCGGCTCAAACGACGGAAATCCCTGTAGGGTCAGGACTCATCACGGTTTTCTTGAATCTGGGAAGGGCGCGCTTTAGGGTACGAGCGGGGTGCGGTGAGGGGGTTCGGCATAG
>CAJMRA010000225.1 GCA_905215675.1 uncultured bacterium
GGCGCTGTGCCGCCGCCTCGCGTTTTCACCTTTTTCAAAGGTGAAACGCTCTATTTCAGGGCAGCCGTAATGTCCCCGGCATCGGGAGTATCCAGAATCCGGCCGTCCACAATAACGGCCGGCAGACGCTTGACGCCGTAATAGGAGGCCAGCTGCGACGCCTGATACATGTTGACGTTGCCGGCATCATAGCAGTACCGGGCCACGTCGGGCTGCTGCGCTGCGGGAACCGGCGGATTCAGGCGGGAAAAATAGCTGTAGTGAATGGGAAAATCCGAAGCCTTGGCCGTGGCGTCGTATTCGGTCCTGAAGGGAACGGCCTTGCCGCGCGTCTTGCGCTGGGCCGCCTTGACGGTATTCCAGCTCTGGAGGGCATAGTCCAGATAGGGCATGGCCTGCGCGGGACGGGAATACGATATCCAGATGGCAAGTCCCATGAGGTCCGTGCCGTAATTTTCCCTGCTGTTGCCGAAGACGACTATCTTGGCCTGTTCCGGGGAAAGGGAACGCGCGGCCTTGCGAACCTGGGCCCAGACCTTTTCGCTGTCGGGATCGGCAAAGTCGAGCAGGACGATGATCTCATGCGGGGCCTGCTTGTCGCCGAAGACGACGGGATAGACTTCTTCCCGCCAGTGGGCGCGGTGCGCGGCTTCCCGCTGGATGCTCTGCGCGGCGCCGCCCATGCTGCCGACCATGATGCGGCCTTCGGCCGACAGTTCCCGGGTATTGGGCAGGGTGTTTTTCATCCACGGGTTGAACACGTTCGCTCCGGCGGGAGCCTGCGCGGAGACGGCCGCGCCGTGCGCTCCGTCCGCGGGGGCCGTGACGCCGCCGCCGAAGCAACCGCCCAGAAGCGCCGTACATGCCGCGGCCGCCATTGTCGCATACAGGAATTTTTTCATACGGAATCCTCGGTAAAGCTGGGGTGAGAGCAGGGAAAAGGCCGCGGACGGGGTCGCGGCACGGAACAGTTTCTCCCGTGTTCAGGGAGCGTCCAGCGCGGCTGCGGCCTGCTCCAGATGGCGCAGCCAGAGCTCGGCGAAGGCCTCGTATTCCGCAAGGCCGCGCAGTACGGGCGTGCATGCGTGTCCCGCGGCTTCGATACGTCCGCGCCAGCTCAGGGCGTCGTCGCCGGCCATATCCTCCTGCGCATGGCGTCCGATGACGGACAGCAGCGGCAGAAGCCAGACACGGGGCGACTTCAGGCGCGGAAGCAGGGCGTCGAGATCATTTTCGCCGTTCATGACGCCGACATGGATGCGGGCATCCAGCTCCTGAACGGCCGTATCCAGCGCCTGATAACGGGACGCGGCCGCATGTCGCGCGCCGTGTCCCATGAGGATGACGTCTTCATGGGGCAGGCGTTCGGGGGGCAGATGCCGGACGACGGCACGCGCCGCGAGCCGCACGTCCTCGTCGGAATGCAGCAGGGGCATGCCCAGGCGTACCCGGAAGCCTTCGTCGTCCGCCTCCTCGGCGGCAAGCCGGACCTGCGTGTATTCCGCGCCGCAGATGGTCTGCAGGGGCTGCACGGCGACGGAAGAAAATTTTTCCAGACGCAGGCGCTGCAAGGCCTTGGAGACGGAGTCGCTTTTTTGTCTGGCCTCCGCAAGACGACGGCGCATGAGCAGGGATGAATAGGCCCAGCGTACGGGCAGACCGGGAAACAAGGCCCGCGCCCGGGCGTCGAAAGCGCCCAGCGCGGCCCTGCCCTGCATGCTGCTCGGCCCGTAGGCTATAAGAAGGATGGCGCGCCTCATGCCCGGGTTGTACGTCAGTTGGCGAAGCGACGCAAGGTGTACGGCGTATTGACCGGGCTCCGTACGGCGGCTAAAGTATGGGCGAATCTTATGCGGAGGCGCTATGGCAAAAGCATTGGTTTTGGGTGGCGCGACAGGTCTGCTGGGGCAGGCGCTGTCGCGTATCCTTGCGGAACGTGGCTGGAGCGTGGAAACTCTGGGGCGGCAGCAGGGCGACTTGCTGAATGACGCGTTCCTTGCGGAACGGCTGGACGCCGCGCGGCCCGATGTGGTCTTCAATACGGTCGCCTGGACGCAGGTGGACGACGCGGAAGATCATGTGGAGGAAGCGCGCCTTGTCAACCGCTGTCTGCCGGCTTCGCTGGCCTGTCTGCTGAAGACCCGGGAATCCGTGCTCCTGATGCACTACAGCACGGACTTCATTTTCGGCGGGCAGCATACGCAGCCCCTGAAGGAGAATGACAAGCCGCATCCGCAGAGCGTATACGGCTCCACCAAGCTGGAAGGTGAGGAAGCCGTGCGCGCGGCGCTGCCGGATCGTTCCTGCGTGCTGCGTACCGCCTGGCTGTTCGGTCACGGTCGCAAGAATTTTGTGGAAACCATTCTCAATGCCTGCCGTCGCCGTGACGAGATCAACGTCGTGCATGATCAGGTGGGTTCGCCCAGCTTTGCCGACGACGTGGCCCTGTACAGCATCCGGCTGGCGGAAGTCTGGCTGGAAAAGGGGAGCGAGAGCGGCGTTCCCGGCATCTGGCATGTGACCAACAGCGGCGAAGCCAGCTGGTGCGAACTGGCCTGCGAAGCCGTGCACCTCACCAGCTCGCCGTGCCGCGTCATTCCCATTGCCTCGGCGGAATGGCCCCAGAAGGCAAAGCGCCCCGAGTATTCGGTTCTCTGCACGGACAAGCTGGCCGCTTTTCTGGGCAAGCAGCCGCGTCCCTGGCCGCAGGCCCTGCGCGCCTACCTCTTTGCCCGCAAGGCCATGGAATCCGGCGACAAATAAGCGGCCCTTCCATCTTTTTCCCTTTGAATGCCGTGCATCTCATCATGCATGCGATCCGTGATTGCCTGCATTGCGCGTCATCCTTTCCCCGGAGAATTGCTCATGAACGCATGCAGCAAATGCGTCCTTGCGGGAAGCCTGTTTTTCCTGCTGTCCACCCTGCCCGTCACCTGCCCGGAGAGCGTTCCGGCCCGCCCTACAACCATGGGACAGCTTGCTTCCATCAACAACAAGCTGACCAAAACGGATGTGGGCTACGGCGCCATTGAAGCCCTGTACCGGCCGCGCTACGACAGGGTGATGGACGCCAATCTGACCCTGGAAGACGACGATATTGTCTTTGTAGCCGAACTGCCCGACGGACCGCGCATCTATCCGCAGCGCATCATGGTCTGGCATCAGGTCGTCAACGAGCTGGTAAACGGCGAATCCGTCGCCATCACCTACAGCCCCACCAGCGGCACGCTGGCCGTCTACGATACGCATATGGGCGGCTTCAACCTGATGCTGGATGTGGAAGGCAGCCTCTTTGACGGCAATTCCGTCCTGATCGACCGCAATACCGGCAGTCTCTGGCTTCAGGAGCTGGGCATGGCCTTTGACGGTTCGCTCATGGGGCGCGGCCTTCCCCTGCTTCCCTGCTACTGGACGACATGGCAGGCGGCCAAGCGCATCTATCCCAACGTGCCCGTCCTGGCCGTTCCTCCGGGACGGCGTCCTTACGGGCGCGACCCCTACGGCGAATATCGCAATCCCCAGTCCTATTATCATAATGACGATCTGGCTTATCCCGTCCAGCGGCAGGACAGGCGGTTTCCGCCCAAGACTTCCATGTTCTGCCTGGAGATCAACGAGGTCGGACTCGTGGCCGTAGATGTCAATTATGTGCGCCGCAACGGGGCCGTGAACTTCTTCATCGGCCCCAAGGCCCTGCTGGCCGTTCATGATCCGGCGCTGGATGTCATTCGCGTTTTCGATCGCCAGATTTGGAGCAAGCCCTTCCTGTTCCGCAAGGAACCGGACGGACGCCTTATCGACCTGACGACAAAGACCGTGTGGGACTGCGCCTCCGGCGTAGGCCTTTCCGGCCCCCTGCAGGGAGCTTCCATGCCGCAGCTTTACGGCATCTATTCCATGTGGTTTGCCTGGGCCAGTCTGAACCCGGAAACCAACTTCATCCCCGGGCCGGGCGAAGTCAGTTCCCACTTGCTCCAGACCGGCGAGCCGCGCAATGTGCAGGCCCCGCTGGGCTTTGCCGGACCGACCACGCCGGTGCCCGGGCCCTCGTCCCGCAGGGCGCTTCCCGCGACGCAACCCCGCGGGCCGCAGGCCATGCCGCCGCTGACCGCGCAACAACCAGCCGTTCCCCCGGCGTCTCCGGCAACCTCGCCGCAGCAGGGCGCGCCGACCTTTGCTCCCGCTCCCACACCCGAGCAGTCCGGCCTGTATGAAACCTATCCCGGCATGGAAACCGGCGGCCTGCCGGTGCCGGAATACGACGTGCCGGACCCGGCCAATCCTCCCTTGCCGCGCTTCACGCCTCCGGCATCCGCGGGCAGTCGCGCGTCCACCGGCGCTGCCCGCAGCACGCCCGGCTCGGAAAGCTCGTTCCGGGGTGGAGGCGCGACAACAAGAGAAAG
>CAJMRA010000226.1 GCA_905215675.1 uncultured bacterium
CGGCGCTGTGCCGCCGCCTCGCGTTTCACCTTTTTCAAAGGTGAAACGCTCTAATGCAGCATGCAGCCCACGGAATGGTTGACCGGGCCGCAGCCCTTGCCGGGCGCATAGCTGTGCCGCAGGGCGCGATTCAGGAATTCCTGCGCGTTGCTGACGGCAACGGGCAGGGGCAGGCCCTTGCCGAGATTTGTGGCGATGGCGGCGGACAGCGTGCAGCCGGTGCCGTGATTATTGGAGGTGTCCACCCTGGGCTGCGGCAGGGAGCGGGGAGCCTCGCCTTTCACAAACAGATAGTCGGTAACGACGATATCGTTTTCCATGTGGCCGCCCTTGATGAGAACGGCGCGCGGTCCCATGCGCAGCAACGCCTCCCCGGCGGCAAGAATGCCGTCCTTGTCGGCAATGGGCATGCCGGTCAGCATTTCCGCCTCCGGCCTGTTGGGCGTCAGCAGATCGCAGAGCGGGAGCAGATCTTCCTTCAGGGCCTCCACGGCGTCCTCCCGCAACAGACGGCTGCCGCTCTGACTGACACAGACGGGGTCCGTCACGAGCGGGAAATCCCGTTCGCGCAGCGCCCCGGCCACGGCCCGGATAATGGGCGCGGAAAACAGCATGCCGGTCTTGGCCGCCGCCACGGGGAAACCGTCGCGTACGGCTTTCAGTTGCAGCAGGACAAAGTCCGGGTCCGGCGCATGGATACCGAGAACCCCTTCGCCGTTCTGGGCGGTCAGGGCCGTAATGACGCTCATGCCGTATCCGCCGAGCGCCATGATGGTTTTCAGATCGGCCTGAATGCCCGCGCCGCCGCCGGAATCGGAACCGGCAATGGTAAGAATGTTGGGCGGTTGCCTCATGGTGATATTCTTCCTTTGCCCTCCCTGCGGGGAAGGGGCGAAGCGTGCGGGAACGGGGCCCCCGTGCCTCCTCAGATATTGGGGCTGTAGGCCGCCATATCGACAATCAGCGTCCGGGAAGCGCGATTCAGCGTGATGGTGAAAAGCTGGACGTCGCCCTGGGGACCATCCGCATTGGCCAGAGCGGGAAGCATGGCCGCGGGAGCCAGCATCAGGCTTCCTTCTCCCTTTTCGGACGCCATCAGCAGACTGACGGCGTTTTCCAGAATTTCCGTCTGCCGTTCAAGGGGAATTTCCGACATTTCCATAAAGTTGAGATCCATGCCGGGGAATTCCGCCTGCCAGGGGCGGTACCCCTGTTCCGCCAGCGTCTTGCGCAGGGCCGCAAGCGTTTCCGGCGTCAGGCGCTGGCGCAGCTCCACATGATCCAGCAGGGCCTGCCCGTCATCTTCCGCGCCGGAACCTTCCGCGCGGCCGGGCGAAAGACGCGCGGCCCATACCAGCCCGGCAAAGCCCAGACTCGTCAGCACGGCGTCGTTGTCGTCCCGTTGCGGCTGCGGTTCCACCAGCGCGCAGGCGTCTTCCATGCGCATGCCGGGATGAAAGCGCGTCAGTTCGCAGACGGGACGCGCGCCGGGCGTCGGCAGCAGGGACTGCACGCGCCCCTTGAGGTGATGCCGGGCGCTGTCATGCCCCGTCAGCACCAGACAGGCGCCGTCCTTTTCCAGACAGGCCGCGAGGCGCTCCACGTCGCCCAGCAGCACCTTGTCGAAAAACCAGAGTTCAAAACCCATGTCCAGACGCAGATCGGCCGTCCCGCCCGGATTTTCCAGCACGTCCTCCATGCCCGGAGCCAGATCAAGGCGCGCAAAATGCTCTTGCCCGTTCTGAAGGAAACGCACGCCCAGCAAGTCGCCCTCCGTCATATTGGCAACGGCCAGGGTGGCGCGCTCCGTATCCGCCGCGCCGGAACGAGGGATGGAGGGTTTGGCGACGACAGCGCCCGCATACAGGCAGCAGGCAACAGCACACAACAGCACAAGACGGAAAGACGCCTTCATAGCGTATGCCCCATTGTTCTCGGTCTGCAAGGAAATCGGATTCACCGCGCGAGCCGCGAAACCGGCCTCGGCATCGGCAGGCGGAACGGCGGAAAAAGACGAACCTTTCCGTGCCGCTGCGCGCAACTCTCAATGCCGACTGAAACGGTGCAATGCTACCAGAGGGGGCAGGCGGTCTGTCAAGCCGCTTTTTACCGTCATCCGGAGCCTCCGGCGCGTCGCTTTGACGCGGCTCCGCCCTGTTGTTATGTTGCGCCAGCGAAAATCGCACTTCAGCGCCAAGGAGGTTTCATGCCGCCCGCCGTTCGTCGCTCCGTCTCCCCGGTCTCCCTTGCGTCTTCCGGCACGCTCCGGGGGCTGCGCCTCAAGCCGGGAACCCTGGCCGCCGTCGCCTTTCTTTTTGTGGCGGCGCTGGTGCTCGCCTATCTGGGCGGCATCATGGCGGGACGCAGCCACTGGCACGCGCCCCTGCCCGAAACCGCCGACGCGGCCGCCCCGGCAACGGAAACGCCGGAAGACGAACGCGGCCCGGTCCTTCACCCCAGCGATCTGCGCTATGCCACGGCCCTGCGCGTCGCTCCCGGAGAAAAGCCCCTGACGCCGCCTCCGCCGCCGACCGACAAGGGAAAGGACGGCGCGCCGCCCGCCATGCCTCCCGGTATGCGCCCCGCCGTCCCCCCCGGACAGAAGCCGCCGCCGCCCGCAAAGCCGACGACTCCGGCCACCGTCTTTGACTTCGTGTTTCAGGTGGCCGCCTTCAAGGATATGGAAAGCGTGGACGATATCCGGCAACGGCTGGAGGGACGCGGCTACCGCACGCGCATGGAGCGGCGCGGCAACCTGTACGTCATCTTCCTGCTGGTGCGCGGCGACGCCGCCCGCGCCGCCGAAGTCCCCGGCGTGCTCAAATCCCTCCGCCTCGGCGCGCCCCTGCTGCGCAGCAAGAAAGCCGTGCGGTAGCGGACCGCTCCATGATCCCGCGACAGGGACCATGCCGACGGGAGCAGTCGTTGCCGACCGTCACATGCTTCCCGGCAATTTATTTTGCGGCTGATATGTTACGCAAAAGAACTCTGAAAGGACTGCCGATTTGCCAAACAAACACTAAAAAATAGGGAAATGTCATGCTCCGGCTTGAAAAACAAATATGTTCTGAAGAAGAGAGCCTTCGGAAAGAAGAATTTCTCGATCTCTTGACCCATATCTTTATAGCTATTGTACGCGTAGAGCCAAAAAATGATGAATGTCAAATATTCACAGGTTCATCGCCCCGGCATAACGGTAAAAAATTCTCCTATACGTCGCTCCTGCATGCCTTTCAGCGTTTTCTCTATCGCAAGGATCGCACAAGGATACTCGGAGAGCTTTCCCTTGAGGCTCTCGATGAACACGGACGACGGCAAAACGACAGCATAGACTTCAGCTATGTTATCTTCGGAGAAGAGCGCTGGCTTTCCGTCAAGGTTATCGCCGATCAGGATTCTCCCCATATCTATCTTCTGATCCGCAGGGCGACCGCCTATCAATGTCTGCAAAAAGACATTTCCAAGATGTATATTTATGATCGCTGTGATTACTTCATCTATCTGGATATGCGGACAAACAGTTATATCATGTTCGGCGGAAGCGACAACAACACGCTCCCGCCCGTCGTCTGTGACGATTATAATACGGCGATTGAAGTCTATGCGGAAACATTCGTCTCGCCGGAAGACAGGGAAATGGTCGTTGCGGAAATGCGGCTCGATCATGTCTGTGAAATGCTGGAGAAATACGGCGTGCATACCTTTTATGCAGGCGTCATAGATCCCGAACTGGGCTACAGACGAAAAAAGCTGGAATACCGCTATTACAACAAGGAAGCAAAAAAAATTCTGTTATGGCGTACGGATATCACGGATATCTGGGAGGAGGAGCAGCGGCGCAACGCGGAACTGCGCGCCGCGCTGGTTCAGGCCAGAACGGACGCCATGACGGGCCTGCTGAATCGTCAGGCCGCCTGCGGCGATATTGTTTCCGCCCTGCGTACCGGTAAGCCGTCGGCCCTGCTCTTCATAGACATAGACAACTTCAAATCCATCAATGACACGTTCGGCCATGACGCCGGAGACAAGGTCATCATCCGTATAGCCGGAATCCTCAAGGACAATATCCGGCAGGGACAGGATATTGCCGGACGCATCGGCGGCGATGAATTTGTCATCTTCCTGCACGCCATTCGGAACAAGGAAGATGTTCTCGACTGCGCCCGTCGCTTGTGCGACCGTATTTTTTCTCTCAATGAAGAATGTCCCTATAATATTTCCAGCAGTATCGGCATCGCCTTTGCCCCGGATGACGGCTCGGACTACGCAACCCTCGCCAAATGCGCCGATCAACGTGCCTATGGCGTCAAGTTTTCAGGCAAAAACGGCTTCAACTATTCCTAGAGCAATTTCAGTTTGAAACGCTGCGCGTTTCAAACCATACGGCCTGTCGT
>CAJMRA010000227.1 GCA_905215675.1 uncultured bacterium
CCCTGCCCCTCGCCGGGGAGGCGACCTGCCGCCCGCGCCGGGCAACAGCAGCGATTCTAGGAAGAAAAATAAACATCACGGGAGGGAGCCCGCCCCTTTGCGGACTCCCCCTGCCCCCCGCCGGGCAGGCGACCTGCCGCCCGCGCCGGGCAATAACAGCGATTCAGGGAACGCCCCCAAAACATAAAAGGAGGGAGCCCGCCCCGTTGCGGACGCCCCCCTGCCCCCCGCCGGGGAGGCGACCCGCTGCCCGCGCCGGGCAACAGCAGCGATGCAGGAAAGAAAAAGAAGATGCGAGGAGTTCGGATGCGGTTATTTGTGCTGACGGTACTGTGCATGACGCTGTTTGCGTCAAATTCTGTCTTTTGTCGTGCGGCGCTGGTGGAATACGGGATGGAACCGGGGGTCTACACGGCGGTGCGGGGCTTGTCCGCGGCGGCGGCGCTCTGCGTGCTGGGCCGGATTCAGGCGCGGCGGCGGGGGCTGGGGCGCGGCTGGCTGCGGGAGGTCTGGAACCGGGGGACGTGGGCGGGGGCGTTGTCGCTGTTTGCCTACATGGCGTTGTTTTCGTGGGGCTATGTGGACATGCCCACGGCGGCGGGCACGCTGATCATCAATGCCGTGGTGCAGTTCGGCATGGTGGGCTGGGGGATACGGCACGGCGTGCGGCCGGGGAGGCGGCAGGGGCTGTGCCTGATTGTGGCGCTGGCGGGGCTGGTGGGTCTGCTGCTGCCGGGCCTGAGCGCGCCGCCGCTGATGGGGGCGGCGCTCATGGCGGGCGTGGGGCTGGCGTGGAGCGCGTACAGCATTTGCGGCCGTTCGGCGGATGACGCGGTGCTGGCGACGGCGGGCAATTTCTGGCGGTGCGCGCCGCTGTCGGCGCTGGCCGGTCTGGCGGGCCTGTGCGCCGGGGGACCGGCGACGTCGCCGGAGGCGCTGGCCTGCGCGGTATGCGCCGGGGCGGGGGCGTCGGCCTGCGGGTATGTGATCTGGTACATGATTGTGCCGCGCTATTCGCTGGTGAACGCGTCCATCATTCAGCTGAGCGTGCCGGTGATTACGGCGGCGCTGGCGCTGGCGACGCTGGGAGAGGCCGTCACGCTGCGCTTCGCGGTGTGCGCGACGCTGATTCTGGGAGGTATCGCCCTGTCGGTACTGGAAAAAGGGCGGCATACGGCGACGCCGGGCGGAGAGCGCGCGAACGGCGGAAGGGGAAAAACAGGGGGCGCGGATTGAAAATTTTTTTGATTTTGAATAATTAATACTATTTACCTCTCGACCTGCGCGCGCAAGTCTGGCATGCTGGAAGGACGTTGCCGCGACATGCGCGGCGCGGGGGGAGGGATATGGGCAGATTTGCGCTGTGTATGCTGGTATGGTTCTGCTGTCTTGCGTGCTGTCTGCCGGTGCGGGCGAACCGGTCGCAGGTTCCCGCCGGGGATTTTCCCCTGTTTGCGGGGCAGGACGAAGAGCGGCAGGACGAAGAGCGGCGGACTGTGCGGATCGGCCTGCTGGAACCGTACGGATTCTTTCACAGCCGGGACAATGCGTTGCGGGGCTACATGCCCGCGCTGTTCGAGGGCATGGGACAGCTTGCGGGCTGGAAGGTGGAATGGGTTTCCGTTTCGCTGGACAGGCTGTCGGCCGCGCTGACGCGGGGCGAGATTGATCTTGCCTGCGGGGTGATCTGGACGCCGGAACGGGCGTCCATGTATCAGTATTCCTCCATCCGGGCGGGCATGTACGCGACGACGCTGCGCGTGCCGGAGAAGAGTCCCGTACACTACCGGGATTTTTCGGAATTCAACGGCCTGCGCATCGGTTTTTTCGAGGGATCGCACAATGTGAGGATTTTCGAGCGGCAGGCGAAGCTGCACGGCTTTACGTACACGCCCGTGCTGTATCGGCAGGCGGAGAGCCTGCAACGGGATTTCAGGTCGGGGAAGATCGACGCCTATGTGGACGGGAGCCTGTTCGGGGAAGGCAAGGTCGTCGCGGTTTTCGACATGCGCCCCTTTTATTTTGTTTCCGCGCCGGGCGATACGCGGTTCATGCCGCGCATCAACGCCATGCTGAGCAACTTGCAGATACTCACGCCGCAGCAGACCGTGGCCAATTTTGCCAACCAGTATGTGGACGTGTGCAAGAACATGAAGCTTGCGCTGAACCGGGAAGAGGAGGCCTGGCTTGCGGGACATCCGAAACTGCGGGTGGCGGTAAGCGAACACGAGGAGTCTACCACCCGGCGGAAGTATGATTATTTTCTGCTGCGCTTTGTGGAGCGCCTTGCCAAAAGCGCGGGCATAGGGCTGGAATATGTTCCGGCGCCCGATTATGACGCCTGCCTGACCCTGCTGCGGGAGGGAAAGGCGGACATGGCGACCAACGTCTTTCCCAGCCGCCACTTTCAGGAAAAGTTCGGGGTGGACAGCGGCCTGCCGTATTACAGTCCGGTGATCGAGCTGGCGGCCCGGGAAAAGGTGGAGCCGGGAAGCGGTCTGCGCGTGGGCGTCACAAAGGAAATGCGCAGCGTGCGCGAGGCGTATTCCTTCATTTATCCGAAGGATCAGATTCAGGTTTTTGATTCCATACTGGCCTGCCGGGCCGCGCTGGCGCGCGGGGAGATCGACGCCTATATTCCCTTTTATCCCGGCGTGCCGCACAGCAAGAACCGGGCGGGGGGCGTGAGCTATCAGAGTACGCAGGCCCTGTATCCCATGGCGCTGGGCTTTTCGCGGCAACTGCCCGCGGCGGCGCGATCCATTTTCAGCAAGGCCATAGCGGGCTTTTCCACGGCCGAGGTGGAATCGCTGCTGCTGGAGGTGGCGCCGCTGGACGGCCTGCCGCTGCTGACCTATCTGCTGGAGCAGTACTACGGGATTATCCTGCTGGCGGGGGGCGCGCTGTTTCTGGGCTGGGCGTATTCGGCGCGGCGCGAGGTGCTGCGCCTGCGCCGGGTGGCCTATACGGACAGCGTGACCGGCGGCGGCAACCTGTCGTGTTTTCTTCAGAAGGCCGGGGAGGCGCTGCGGGAGCGGCGGCCCTGTTACATCGTCAGCGTGAATATCCGGCAGCTGGGCCAGATCAATCAGCTTTACGGCTACGAGCGGGGGGACGGGGCCATTCGGGCCTGTTACGCGGCCCTGACATCCTGCGGGGGAGAACAGGACCTGGCGGCGCATTCCGGGCGCGGGCGCTTTCTCTGTCTCTGGCATTGCGACGCCGATGCGGAAGTGGAAACGCGCCTGAAAAGCGTGTTCGGCAAGTTTGCGGCCTTCGGCGACGAGCTGGGGCATATCGTGATTCTGTCGGTGGGCATCGTGCGCGTGACGCCGGAGCTGGGCGACGACGTGCCCCGGCTCGTGGAAGCGGCGGAAACGGCCAAGAACAGCCTCGGCGACGTGACCTACAAGTCGCATTATGCCTATTACAGCCCCGAAATAGAGCAGGAACGGCTGCTGATCAGCCATATCGAAAACAGGATGGAAGCGGCGCTGGAAAAGGGGGAATTCCAGGTGTACGTGCAGCCGCAGGTGGAACTGGCGTCCGGCCGGATTTCCGGCGGCGAGGCGCTGGTGCGCTGGCGGACGGCGGCGGGAAACGTGGTCGCGCCGTCCTCGTTCATTCCCATTTTCGAGAAGAACGGCTTTGTTCAGGCGCTGGATCTGTACATGCTGGAGCAGGTCTGCGGCTGGCTGCGAAAGCGGCTGGACGCGGGCGGGAAGATCGCGCCCGTCTCCATCAATCAGTCGCGCTCGCTGTTCCTGTCGCAGCGCTATTGCGACAGGTTCCTTGCCGTGCTGGATCGGTACGCGCTGCCGCGCCCTCTGGTGACCGTGGAGATCACCGAAAGCATGGCCGATTGCGACATGGAACTTTTGCTCGGCAATCTGCGGCTGCTCAAGAAGAACGACATCCGTATCGCCCTGGACGACTTCGGCAAGGGGTATTCCTCGCTGTCCACGCTGCTGGACTTCCCCATTGACGTCATCAAGCTGGACAAGGATTTCCTGAACAACGAGCGGTACGAATCGCTGTTGACGCCGCTGCTGCTCATGAGCCGCAATCTCGGGCTCAAGGTGCTGTGCGAGGGCATAGAGACGCGGGAACAGTACGAACGCCTGCGGAATATGGGATGCGGCTACGGGCAGGGCTTTTTCATGGCAAGGCCCATGCCCCTGCGCGAGTATGAGGAATTTCTGGAAAAGGGGCGCGTCGTGGTCGAGTGAGCATGACGCGATCCGGCCTGTGCCCCCTTTAGAGCAATTTCAGTTTGAAACGCGTTGCGTTTCAAACCATACGGCCTGTCGTTTCGCGGAAAAAAACGCGGTTTTTCCGCT
>CAJMRA010000228.1 GCA_905215675.1 uncultured bacterium
TCGGGCGGGAGCTGGCCGCGCTCTACCGCGCCATGTGGACGCAGTGGTTGCAGGACTCGGAAAAATGACGCTAGGGCCTGTTAACACTAAATCGTTCTTCGGGGGGAAGGAAACCCCCTTGGCTAGCGCGCAAGGGGTGTTTCCTTCCCCCCCAGCCCCCCTATCCTTCCCCCAACGCGTTTTTTTCAGGTTGATGAGACACTGCGGGGACATGCATCCGTTCCCCGTCCCGGCAATGAATGCAAAGGAATGAGCAGGAAGCCCTGCCGCATCCTGCACTCTGAAACAGGGAGTCATAATGGAGAAAAAGACGGTTCTTTATGTGGGCTGCGGTGCGGACCACGTGCTGGGCAAACGCGGCTTTGACGCGGACCACTGGCGGGAAGTGCGGCTGGACATCGACCCGGACTGCGCTCCCGATCTGGTGGGAACCATGACGGACCTGTCCGCCGTGGACGACGAAAGCGTGGACGCGGTCTATTCCTCCCACACGCTGGAACATTTGCTGCCGCAGGAAGCGCCCGCGGCCCTGAAGGAAGTGCGGCGCGTCCTGCGGCCGGACGGCGTGCTGGTGCTGACCTGCCCCAATATTCAGGAAGCCTGCCGCCTCATGGCCGAGGGCAAATGGCAGGAGAAGTGCTACCCCATTGCCGAAGGCCGCTATCATATCACGCCGCCGGATCTGCTCTACGGCGCGTGGATGACGCGCTCCACAGGCAAACCCTTCATGAGCCATCAGTACGGTTATATTCCGTCCTCGCTGGCGGCGGTGCTGCGGACGGGCGGTTTCGCGTCCGTGGGCGTAGTCGGGAACAAGTGGACCCTTTATGCCGTGGCCGCGAAGCAACAACTGGACGACGCGGCCCTGAAAGCCCTGTTTATGCACCACTGGGGCGGCGGAGCGACGGTTTCTCACAAGACGGACGCGCCCGCATCCGCCATCCCGCAAGCGCCGGAAACTGTTGCCTCTTCCAATGCGGAACAGTCGCGGCACGCGGTCTCCCTGCTTCGCCCCGCGCCGGAAGAATGTTCGCCGGAAATGTCTTTGCAGGGCCGCTATCTGTACACCCTGAAACAAAGTCTGCTCAACAATTTTTATGTGGAAAATGACGCCCGTCTGCTCTATCTGGCACAGTGCATGGCTTTGCAGCAGCCGGTGGACCAGCGCAAGCTCGTCGATCCGCGCCGCTCCATGCCGGACATGCTGGCCCATATCGAGCGCTGCAAGGCTGTCGGCGCGGAGTGGTATGTCCTGCAGGTGAAAAAAGACGACGGCACGACGGCAACCGTCAATCTGCGCAATCAGGTGGACTTTGCCTACAGCATGATCGGCAAGGCGCGCATGGACAATCTGGAGTTCTGTCTGGACTGCATCCGGCAGGAAAATATTCCCGGCGATCTCATGGAAACCGGCGTCTGCCGGGGCGGGGCCGTCATCTTCATGCAGGGCTATCTCAAGGCCTGGGACATGCGGGGCCGCACCGTCTGGGCGGCGGACTCCTTCGAGGGACTGCCCAGGCCGGAATTGGCGCAGGATGCGGGCTGGGATTTCAACAAGGAAATCTTCCCCGTACTGGCCATTGACGAGGAACGAGTCAAGGCGACCTTTGCCCGTTATGGGCTGCTGGACGACAACGTCGTTTTCCTCAAGGGCTGGTTCTGCGACACCCTGCCCGCGGCCCCGGTGGAACGGCTGGCCCTGCTGCGTCTGGACGGGGATTTGTACGCCTCCACCATGGACGCGCTCAGGGCCTGTTACCACAAGGTCGTGCCCGGCGGTTTCGTCATCGTGGACGACTGGGCGCTGGAACCCTGCCGCAAGGCCGTGGAGGATTTTCGCCGGGAACAGGGCGTCACGGAAGAACTGATTCCCATTGATCCCGCCTCCGTCTACTGGCGCAAAGATCGCTGAAATACGGAAACACAGCGTTGCGGGCTGGCGGGGGGGGCTGTCGGTCCCGCGTCAGCCCGCAACGGTTGAGAGCATTTTCCCTTTTCGAAGGAAAAACGTTCTATTTAACGCAGATGCCGGAACGGAAGTACTGGGGATGACAGCTTGCGCGGCGGTCGAAAAGAGGTTGCAGCAGCTCCAGCAGCCTGTCGGCATAGCGCTCCACGTCGTGCGCCGCGGCGGCGCGGGCGCAGGGCTCCGTCCAGTCTTCGGTCAGCAGGCGCTTGAGGGCGTCCATCCACGGGCGCATTTCCTCCTCGGTGGGGAGGCGCAGGTGATCCTTCCGGCAGGCTTCGGGCGCGTCCAGACAGATGCCGCCCTCGCCCACGGCTTCGGGCAGGCCGCCGCTGCGGGAGGCCAGTACGGGAATACCGTTGAGGACGGCTTCCGTGGCCACGCGGCCCCAGCTTTCATACCAGAGGGAAGGCGCCAGCAGCACGCGCGTGGCCGCATAGATGGGCTTCATGTTTGTCATGTGCTTTGCCCGGTCCACATTGGGGAACATATCCATGACAAGCGGCTTTTCCTCGCTGTCCGGCAGATGCAGCTGCGGTACGCAGGCCGCGAAATCCCCCCGGCTTTGCAGGGCCAGAAAGCGCACGTCGGGCAGTTCCTTTTGCGCCATGAGCGCCAGCCGAGCCAGGATGGCGGCCCCCTTGGCGGGAGCAGGATTCACCAGCGTGACATACCGGGGCTCGCGCTGTTCGGCCCTGACCATTTCCGGCAGGATAAAGACCCCTGCCGGGATGACATTGATGCCGAACTGCTGTCGGTAATAGGCGCTCGTCGCCTGCGAATCCGTGATGACGAGATCACAGTCGGGAAAGGCAAAGGCCTTGTGATTGCCGTTGCAGAGTACATAAACTACGGGAATGCCGCGCCGCCGCGCCTCAGCGCGAACGGTCATGGACAGCATGTCGCCGCCGTAGCCCATGATGGCGTCGGGTCTGAAGGTCGCCAGCAGTGTGAGAAACAGCTGAAAAAAATGATCCTGTTCCTCGGCACAGATTTTTCGGGCTGCGGTTTGTTCCGTGCGCATATAGACAAATTCCATATTCGCATCATTGACGGTAAAATGCCGCTTTTTCGGATCGATCTGGGCAACGGATTTTTCCAGCAGGGCAAAACCTGCGGGATGATCAAAAATCAGTCCGCCCAGCGCCTTTATCTCCACGCCGCGCTGTTGCAGCTTGTGCAGCATGACGCGGCACTGCAAAGCCGCTCCGGAGGACGTATCGTGCAGGGCACAGGGAGAAACCCAGAGCAATTTAGGCATGCAAAGGAACTCCTTTCAAGATAGAGCGTTTTGCCTTTGAAAAGGGAAAAACGCGAGACGGCGGTACAGTGCTGCCTGGCCGAAGCGGGCGGGAAAAACAGATTTTTCCGCACAGCGACAGGCTGTATGGCTTGAAATGCAACGCGCCTCAAGTGAAAATACTCGAAAAAACATATGCGGCACAAGAACGCCCGTGCCGCCGCGCAGGCAGCAGGAAATACCGGCGGCCCCTGTGTCTCACCACTGCGGGTACGCCCTCCGGGCGCGGAGGCCATCAGCTCCAGTGGCGCAGAAACAGGGCCTTCAGGGCCGCGTCGTCCAGCTGCCGCTTTACAGCCACGGCATAGAGAGACCATTTGTTTCCGAGCACGCCCACGGAGGCGAAACCGCCCGCCCGCAGTACCGCCGCCAGCGAGGACGGAATATAGCCGTACTGATGACTCATGAAGGGTTTGCCTGTGGAGCGCGTCATCCACGCGCCGTAGAGCAGATCCGGCGGCGTGATATGATAGCGGCCTTCGGCAATGGGGTAGCACTTCTCCTGCCATTTGCCCTCGGCCATGAGGCGGCAGGCTTCCTGAATATTGGGGCAGGTCAGCACCAGCACGCCGTCCGGCCGCAGGACGCGCCGCACTTCCTTCAGGGCCGCGGGCGCTTCCTGCGGCAGCAAATGTTCCAGCGTGTGGGAGGAATAGACCGCGTCCACGCTTTCGTCGGCCACGACGGACATGTCCGTCATGGTTCCCACCAGATCGGGAGCACAGTCCGGGTCGATGTCCAGCCGCACTTCCCGCCAGGTGTCCGCGTCAAAACCGTGTTTGCCCAGCACGTGATCCGCACCGCAGCCCACATAAAGAACCGTCTTTTTCTCCATGATGACTCCCTGTTTCAGAGTGCAGGATGCGGCAGAGCTTCCTGCGCGTTCGTTCCTTTACATTTATTGCTGGGCCGGGGGACGGATGCGCCTCCCCGCAGCGTCTCATCAACCTGAAAAAAGCGCGTTTTTCAAAGGTGAAACGCTCTGGCGTCATTTTTCCGAATCCTGCAACCACTGCGTCCACATGGCGCGGTAGAGCGCGGCCAGCTCCCGCCCGA
>CAJMRA010000229.1 GCA_905215675.1 uncultured bacterium
ACGACAGGCCGTATGGTTTGAAACGCGCAGCGTTTCAAACTGAAATTGCTCTAGTTGCGTTCCCCCGCGAGGCGGCGGACGATTTCCTGTCCGGCGCGGCGGCCTGCGCCCATGGCGAGAATGACGGTGGCGGCTCCGGTAACGATATCGCCGCCGGCAAAGACGCCGGGCATGGAGGTTTCGCCGGTTTCCTCATTGACCTTGATATAGCCCCGTTCGGTCAGTTCCAGTCCCCTGGTGGCTTCCAGCAGAATGGGGTTGGAACGGGTGCCGAGGGCGACAATGGCAAGATCGGTGGCGAGATCGTAGGTCTGGCCTTCCACGGGCACGGGGCGGCGGCGTCCCGAAGCGTCGGGCTCGCCCAGTTCCATTTTCTGGAGGGTGACGGACTGGAGGCGCATTTCCGCATCGCCGTTGAAGCGCAGGGGAGCGGCGAGCATCTCGAACTTGACGCCCTCTTCCTCGGCGTGTTCGATTTCCTCACGACGGGCGGGCATTTCCGCCTTGGTGCGCCGGTAGACGATATGAACGCTTTCCGCGCCCATGCGCAGGGCCGTGCGGGCGGCGTCCATGGCCACGTTGCCAGCGCCGAAAACGGTCACGTTCTTGCCGGGGAAGGCGGGCGTGTCGTGGTTGGGGAAGTCGTAGGCGCGGCCGAGGTTGACGCGGGTCAGGTATTCGTTGGCGGAAAAGACGCCCACGAGGTTTTCGCCGGGCACGCCCAGGAAGATGGGCAGACCGGCGCCCACGCCGATGAAGACGGCGTCATAGTCGCGGCGGAGTTCCTCGACCATGAAGGTACGGCCGCCGACGCTGTTGAGGTGGAAATCCACCCCGGCAAGGCGGAGGCCGTTGACTTCCGTGGCCACAACGGTTTTGGGCAGACGGAAGGCGGGAATGCCGTAGATGAGAACGCCGCCCGGCTCGTGCAGGGCTTCAAAGACGTCCACTTTCAGGCCTGCGGCGGCGCAGACGCCCGCACAGGTCAGGGACGAGGGCCCGGAGCCGATACAGGCGACCTTCTTGCCGGGCACGGGCATGGCACAGGCGTTGGTGCCGGTGACCTGTTCGCAGGCGGTGGTGGCAATGTAGGTGTCGGCCACAAAGCGTTCGAGGCGGCCGATGGCCACGGGCTGGCCCTTGGCCTTGAGGATGCAGCGGCCTTCGCACTGGTTTTCCTGCGGACAGACGCGGCCGCAGACGGCGGGCAGGCTGTTGGTGGACTTGATGATGCGGTAGGCGGCGTCGAAGTTGCCGCGGGCCACTTCGCCGATGAAATCCCGGATGGGCACTTCCACGGGGCAGCCCTTCATGCAGAGGGGCTTTTTGCATTGCAGGCAGCGGGAGGCTTCCTGCATGGCCATTTCCCGGGTATAGCCGAGGGCCACTTCGTCAAAATTGCGGGCGCGCACGTCAGCGGGCTGACAGGGCATCTCCACGCGCGGGGCCACAGTCTTTTTCGCTTTAGTTTCCATGTGCGCTCCTGAAGGTGTCGAGAGAGATTTTTTCCTGTTCGCGGAACGCGCCGAGGCGGCGGCGCAGCTCCGCGAAGTCAACGGCATGGCCGTCGAATTCGGGGCCGTCCACGCAGGCGAATCTGGTTTTGCCGCCCACGGTGACGCGGCAGGCGCCGCACATGCCGATGCCGTCCACCATGATGGGGTTGAGGCTGACGGTGGTCTTGACGTTGAAGGGGCGCGTGGTATCGGCCACGGCGGCCATCATGGGCACGGGGCCCACGGCCACGACCTCGAAAACGTCCTTGTCCTTTTCCAGCCGATCGCGCAGCAGATCCGTCACAAGGCCCTTGTGCCCGTAGCTGCCGTCGTCGGTGGAAATGAGCAGTTCGTCGGCAAAGGAGCGCAGTTCGTCTTCAAAGAGCAGCAGGTCCTTGCTGCGGGCGCCGATGACGCCCACGACCTTGTTGCCGATGCGCTTGTGCCCCTTGGCGATGTGATGCATGGCCGCAATGCCGGTGCCGCCGCCCACGCAGATGACGGTGCCGCGTTTCTCGATATGGGTGGGGTGGCCGAGAGGGCCGCAGACGTCAAGGATGGAATCCCCGGCATTCAGGCATTCCAGTTCGGCGGTACTTTTGCCCAGAACGAGATACACGATGGTGATGGTGCCTTTTTCGGCGTCGGTATCGGCTATGGTCAGGGGAATGCGTTCGCCCGTGGGACGCATGCGCAGCATGACGAAGTGGCCCGGATGGGCGTGGCGGGCGATTTCGGGCGCCTGCAGCACGAGTTTGCTGGTTTTCCCCGGAATCAGGGGCGTTTTTTCCAAAATCGGTGTCGGCATGTGCCTCTCCTCTTGAATGGGCATCGACAGCAGGGGGCATACGGCGATCGGGCCGCATGGCGGCGGCCGCGCCGGTCAGCAATGACGCCGTTCCGGGGTCGGTCCTTGCCTGCGCATCCCGTCGGGATGCTTCGGGCGCGGCGGCGCTGGAACGACGCGGATCGACAAACTGCCGAAATGATGAAACAGGATGAAGGAAGACTAGCAGAGGCCCGGACTTCAAGCAATAGAGCGGGGCGTCCATTTTGCATTCGGGCCGATCCGCGCGATGCGGGACATCTCCAGAATCCGAAGGGAGGAATTTTCAGCTTTTCTGCATAATTGCCCTAAAGGAGGCGGCGCTTCCCGTCGATAAGCCATAAAGACGAGTAGAGGGAGGGGAAAGGCTTGCGGCATGAGGCGATGCCCCGTTGCAAGGCGTCATCCCGGAGACAGGGGGGCGCGCTGTTTTTGCGCATTGCCCGTACCGCGTTGTGGAGGCACGATCCCTTATTACCGGAGAGAGGGAAGCTGTGTTCCATTCAGGGAGGAATGGTATATGTCATTAATGCACAGCGCACACAAATATTATCCCATGCTGCTGTCCGACGACGGGGTGGCAATAAGGGATTATTTTGACGACGCCATGCAGTGTCTGCTGGCGGATGAGAACAGACAAGCCAATCGCTACACGCCGGACGAGGCTTCCGTGGCTACGGATATGGCCGTATTTGTGCGGGATCGTCTGGCGAGACTGCGCGACGGCGGCGCCGTCGCCGTGCTGAGAGCTTTGGCGCTTCTCCTTGTGCAGGGGGAAGTGACCGCGCCCCGCCAGTAGTCGGCGGGGAAAGGGCGCGCCGGAGCGCCTTTCAGGACAGGAAGCGGGCGTCCGCCTCCTCGTGGCGTTTTTTGCCGCGCGGACGCATGTGCCGTCGCGGAACGGCATGGCCGCTTCACAACACCCCCTTCCGGGGGTAAACAATGGATACGACGTTTCCAGGGAAACGGGAACGCGGATCGTTCTGCCGCCATCAGAGTCGCTTTGCTCGTTGCGGGGAGACCCTTCGGGGTTTCCCCGTTGTCGTTTCAGGTATAGAATATGTCCGTCGACGTCGGATGAAAAACGTCTTTTCGCAAGGAGGCAGCATGATTCGTGTCGATCTGCACATGCATACCCGGTATTCGCACGGCCGGGACGAGCCGCGGGCCATGTATGCCGCCGCGCAGGCCGCCGGTCTGGAAATCATGGGATTCAGCGAACATTCTCCCCGGCCGCTGGGGTACGACTATACCCGGGAATACCGGGAGGAGCTGAGCCGGAGCCTGCCGCGTTATGTGGACGAGGTCGTCGAACTGCGGGACAGGGCGGCGCGCGAGGGCGGGTGCCAGGTGCTGTTCGGCATGGAAATGGACTGGCTTGACGGCGCGGAAGCCTTCGTGCGCGAGGCCTGCGCGGCGTATCCGTTCGACTATCTCATAGGCAGCGTGCATTTTCTGGGGAACTGGGGCTATGACGACGTCCTCGAGACGTGGGACGCCTTTTCGCAGGGGGAATGCGAAAAGCATTATCTGGACTACTTCGCCGCCTGGCGTCGCATGATTGCGTCCGGGCTGTTCAATATTGCGGCGCATCCCGATCTCATCAAGATTGCAAGCGTGGATCGTTTCCATCGCTGGCTGAACACGTCGGCGGCGGAAGAACTCATCGGTACGGCCCTGCAGGAATTGCGCGACGCGGGCATGGCCATGGAAATTTCCTCGGCGGGACTGCGCAAGCCGTGCCGGGAAATTTATCCCGCGCCGCTGTTCATGCGGCTGGCGCGCGAGCTGAACGTTCCCGTCAGCTTTGCGTCCGACGCGCACACGACGGACGACGTGGCCTATGGCTTTCCGCGTCTGCTGACGTACGCCCGCGCCTTCGGCTTTACGGAAAGCGTCAGTTTCCGCAAGGGGCACATGCGGCGGCATCCGCTGGAGTAGTGCCTCTTTTCGGAGATATGTTTCGGCAGAAGCGCCGCCCGCATCGCATACGATGCGG
>CAJMRA010000230.1 GCA_905215675.1 uncultured bacterium
CGACGAAGGAAGCTACGGGCATCGACAGCAGAGATAAGGGGGGTTCCTTCCCCCCGGAAGAACGATTGAGAGTGAACACGCCCTAGCTCACGGCCCGGCCTTCCACCATGTCGCTCAGGGCCAGAATGGTGTTGGCGTACACGCTGGAATGATTGTAGGCCATCAGAATCTTGTGCTGCCGCGCGCGATCGATGCCTGTCCGCCAGCCGTGCCGGTAGAGATAGTTGGCCAGACTGGCCACGGCGTCGGGAATCTCGAAAAGATTGACGCGCCCGTCGCCGTTGCCGTCCGCGCCGTAGACGTCGATATTGGACGGCATGAACTGGCACAGCCCCACGGCGCCGTAAACGGAGCTGGGCAGCTGATCCGGGCTGATGCCCTCGCGCGTCATGTACACCACGAGCGCCCGGGTTTCCTTGTAGGCCCAGTCGGCCCGCCTGGGCATGGTCTGCTCAAACCAGTCCCGGTGCTTCTCGTAATCCTTCATCCTGGGCAGCCAGCCCGAAATGCTTTCGGGGGTACGCGTCACGGCCATGCTGGCCAGCGTATAGAAGGCGTTTTCCTTGACGTCGGCCAGAACCTTTCCCAGACGGGTTTCCACAAACAGCAGCGACACGGCGATAGAGCGCGGCACCTGATAGCGCTGCTCCGCCACATCGAAGGCCGCGGCGTGCGCCGCGAGAAAATCCCGGCAGGCCTGCGCGTTGGCTTCCGTCAGCACGCCCTTGTAGTAGCGCGCCGCCGGGGCCGTGGAAGGGGGTTTGGGGAAAAAGCGGCGCTGGTACAGCGCGTTGATCTTGCGCCCCATGGGCGACTGGGTCGGAACGGACGGCAGGGTGGCCAGCAGGGCGTCCACCTGCGGCCCGGAAACGCCGTCCGCCGCCAGACGGCGCGCCAGCTCGTCCCACGGACGCGCCGACGCGGTCGCCTGTACGGGCGCGGCCGTCTGCGACGTCGTCCGCACCGGCGGCGTTGCGGCGGGCGGCGTCGTGGCGGGAGCGGATTTTCGCAGCACCGCGGGATCGACGTTGACGCCGGGCAGGTCCCGACCCCGCACATCGTCTCCCCCCGGCGTCGTGCCGGAAGGCGGCTCCGTCAGCATGGTTCCGGGGGCCGCCACATCATCGACGGGGCCGGACGAAGCGCCGCAACCGCCGCCCAGCACGCCCACCAGCGCCAGCACAAGCAACAAAGAGGACGTTTTCATGCAAGCTCCTGAAAAATCCAGACAATACGACCGAACAACCGTCGGGCCAGCACGTCGGGCTGCAAATGCGTTTCCGGGAATTCCGGCGCTTCGGAGCGGAGCAGATACCCGCTTTGCGCCTCATCCAGAAAGATCCGGCGGACAATCAGCCCCTCATGCGGCGCGAACAGGGCGTAGAGCTTGCCCGAAACAACGCTCGCATCGCCGGTATCCACGCCGAGCAGAGCGCCCGCCATGATGACGGGACGCATGTTTTCGCCCGCCATTTCCAGCACCACGGTCTTTTCGCCGAGGCAGGACATGGGCAGGCAGACGGAACGCTGCGACGTCAGGGTCGGACGCGCCTTGCGGTCGCTGTAGTCGCAGCGCATGTCAAGGACGGAAACAAGCTGTCCCTTGGTGCGGGGCTCGCCGAAGGCGGCGGCCTGTTCGGACAGACCGGCCGACGCGTCAAAGGCGCCGTATTGCCCGTTGGCGCGCAGGTACAGCGGGCCCACGCCCTGTTTGAGCCAGTCAGGATTCAGACCGAAACGATCAAAAAGCTTCATGTACCAGTCGCCGGGAACGGAATCCCGCCGCTTGGCGTCGGAAATGCTCGACTGACGGATTTCCAGCACGTCGGCCAGCTCCATCTGCGTACGGCAGCCGGTGGCAATGCGCATACGTTCATAAATATCGTTGAAATCGGGCATGTTCTCCCTCACATATGTTAAGCGATGTCGTCTGCAAAGGGGGGATGCAGGGGAAAGAAGGGCGTCCCCCGCGCAGATGTCAGCGCTGCTGTTGCAGCATGGGTTGCTCGCTGGAAATGACGATGCGGCTCCGTTCGCGGAAGGACGCCTGCAGGGCTTCCAGCCAGCGCTGATAGGAATAGAATTCGGGAGCCTTGCCGAACGCCTGCGCATAGATGCCCGCGGCGTCGGCGTCGCCGCGCCCGCGAATGACCGCGGCGTCCCGGCGGGCTTCGGCCAGAATCACGGCCTTCTGACGATCCGCCTCGGAGCGGATGCGGGTGCTTTCCTCCTCGCCTTCCGAGCGGTACTTCTTGGCTTCCCGCTCGCGATCGGAGCGCATGCGTTCCACAATGGCGCTGCGGTTCTGTTCGGGGAAGTCCATGCGCTTGATGCGCACGTCAAGTACCTCGATGCCGAAAGGCCGCATGAGCGCGCTCACCTTTTCGCACACGTCCTTCATGATGGCCGCGCGATGGGAGGAAACAACCTCGGTCAGCGTATAGGTGCCGACCATGGCGTGCAGCTGCGAAAAGACCACGTCGTCAATACGGGCCAGCGCCTGATCGATGCTGCGCATGGCCTTGTAGAAACGCAACGGTTCCACAATGCGCCAGCGGGCATAGCTGTCCAGCTTGATGGCCTTCTGATCGACCGTGAAGAACTGCCGTTCGCTGGCGCGCAGGTCCGAATATTCCAGCACGCGGGCGTCGAAGTAGACGACCTTCTGCACAAAGGGCAGCTTGACGTGCAGACCGGGCTTGCGCACTTCGGGCAGGGGTTCGCCCAGTTGCAGGACGAGCGCCGTTTCCGTCTGCCGCACGATGAACAGGCACTGCGTGGCGGCCAGCGCAATCAGAAAAATGACGACCACGTAGGTCAGGGGATTCTTGGCCATCAGCGCTTCTCCATCTTCTGCGGGTCCTGCCTGAGTTCGGGCAGCGCCATATAGGGCAGCATCTTGCCCGCCGCGCCCGCATCCAGCAGTACCTTGTCCGTGGCGTTGCGCAGAATGTCTTCCATGGCTTCATAATAAAGACGCTGCTCCGTCACCTTCGGGGCCTGCCTGTACTGTTCCAGCAGGGCCTCGAAACGGGCGGCGTCGCCCTGCGCCCGGTTGACGCGCGTGGCCTTGTAGGCGTTGGCCTCGTTGAGGATGGCGGCGGCTTCGCCGCGGGCCTTGGGCAGAAGTTCGTTGCGGTAGGCTTCGGCCTGATTGATGAAGCGGTTCTTGTTTTCGCGGGCGTTGGTCACGTCGTTGAAGGCCGCGGAAACTTCCGGCGGAGGCACCACGCCCTGAAACTGCACGGCAATGACGCTGATGCCCGCGCCGTAGCTGTCCAGCAGGCTTTGCAGCAGCACCGCCGCGTCGTTCTGGATTTGCAGCTTGCCGTCGGTGATGACCGCCTCGATCTTGTTGTTGCCGATGACTTCGCGCATGGCGGCCTCCGCCGCGCTGCGCACCATTTCCGTCGGATTCAGCACGTTGAAGAGGTACAGGACGGGGTCCTGTATCCTGTACTGGACGCTGAACTGCACGTTGACGATGTTTTCGTCGCCGGTCAGCATGTCGATGCCGTTGGCCACAGGCTCGCCGCCGCGCCGGGCGAAACGGTTCCCGCCGCTGATCTCGGCGCGCAGCACGCGGGATACCTGCGGCTTGAACACGGTTTCAACAGGCATGGGCAGCGCGTAATGAGGCCCCGGCCCCACCGTTCGATCATACTTGCCGAAGCGCATGACCACGCCCACTTCGTCAGGGTTGACGATATAAATCCCCGACAGCAGCCACAGGCCGATCACCGCGGCGACCCCCCAGGCGACGATCCTGCCGCCGCCGTTGCCCAGCGACGGCAGACGAAAGCCGTCGCCTCCGCCGTTGCCGCGGGGCGGTTGACGGCGGGCGCGCGGTTCCTCCTGCGGCTCGTCGTCATCCTCGAAAAAGGGACGTTGCGGCCTCGGAGGCTGTTTTTGTTGTTTTTTCTTTTTTTCCTGTAACTTATCCCAATCCCAGTTCATCAGAGATTCCTTGTTTCGGGCTGCGGCCCCCCTGCCGTGCGGCAGGGAAACGCCGGAAGACGGCCGACGCGGCGGCGCGCCTTGCCGGAAGGGACTCCGGCATTTTCCTGCGAAACAGTTTGTCCGCCTGCGGCGGACCTGTTCTCGACGTAATCTCTTTTATAGTAGGGCACGACCGCCCCACGGTCAAGGAAGCCGTTTTTCCCCGGCGCGTACCGCGCGGATTCCCGCCGTTCCGGCGCGGGGTCCGGCGGAACCTCCCCGCGCATGCACAACCGGATGCCGGAGACGGCCTCCGTCCACAAAAGCAATTTCAGTTTGAAACGCTGCGCGTTTCAAACCATACGGCCTGTCGTTTC
>CAJMRA010000231.1 GCA_905215675.1 uncultured bacterium
GGCGTTCCCGTAATTCTTCCCCCCAGGCCCCCATCCTTCCCCCAACGCGCTTTTTTCAGGAGGATAACGGGGAGCGGGGACGCGGGGGACAAAGCCTGCATCGCCGTCCCCCGACAGCGCGTCATGAATATGGAAGCCGCCGGGCATCGTTCTTTTTGGGGTGCTGAAATGTTTTTTTCCTTTTTCAAAGATAACATGCCATAGAGCGTTTCACCTTTGAAAAAGGTGAAAACGCGAGGCGGCGGCACAGCGCCGCCCGGCCCGAAGTGAGCGGAAAAACCGCAGTTTTCCGCGAAACAACAGGCCGTATGGTTTGAAATGCGCAGCGTTTCAAACCATACGGCCTGTTGTTTCGCGTTGTATCTTTTTCAAAGATAAAACGCTTTAGGCGTCTTCGTTTTCGGAAGGATGGGGCAGGTTCGTGCGGAATCCGGTGGACAGGCACTTGGCAATCAGAACTTCGTTGGCGTCGAAAATGTCCACTTCATAGTTCATGACATGCTGGCCGCCGCGCACAAGGCGGGCTTCCGCCACCAGCGGACCGACGGAACCGGGACGCAGAAATTCCACATGAGAAGTCAGGCTGACGACACTGTGATGCTTTCCGGCATTGGCGGCGCTGCCGAAGGCAATATCCGCCAGGGAAAAGATGGCGCCGCCGTGGGCCATGCCCATGCCGTTGATATTGTCGTTGGTCAGGGGCATGCTTGCGCGGGCATAGTCTTCGCGCGCCTCCTCAATGGTAATATTGAGAAGACGCATCAGCTTGTCGTTTTTGGCGACAAAATTGTCCATGAAATACTCCTTGTTGCATGAAAAACACGCGACGGTACGGAATGGAGACCGGCGTGGTCGGCCCGAAGCGAGCGGAAAAACCGCGTTTTTCCCGCGAAACGACAGACCGCAGGTTTGAAATGCGAAGCATTTCAAACTAAAAATGCTCTATTTGTCCACCCGGACGTCGAGCATCCGGCGATCCTTGGACAGCGTGTAGCGGGTTTTCGCGGAGCTGTTCAGATCGATGACAACGCGGGTCTTTCCGTTGAGCTTGCCGATGCGGATATTGGTGACCAGTTCGTTTTTCGGAATCCCCGGGGCCTTGATGTCCCAGTCTCCATCCAGGTCCACAACGACGCGATCCGGTCCGGTCAGCACCATGGGCTTGTAGGAAATGGTCGCATTGCCCACAATGCGCACGGTGGCGCCGCCGTCGCGCGCATAGACGACGAAACGGTCGATATTCCTGTCCGCGGAGTCCTTTTCCCTGGCGGGAGCGGCCTCCTTGCGGGGCGTTTCCTTTTTCCGGGTTTCTTCCTTCCGGCTTTCCGTCCGGGGCGTTTCCGCCTTGCGCGGCTTGTCGGTATCGATATTGCTTTCTTTCTTTGCAGGCGTGGGCGCGGGCGTTGCCTTTTCGGGCGTCTTGTCGTAGGCGGGCGCAGGCGACGCCATGTCGCGTTCATGAGCGGCGACGACGCTGGATGCCAGACTCGGCACAGGCACGTCCTTGCGTTCCTCATCGGGCAACGGCGGCGTGGACGGCGTTGTCGCGGGCGTCAGCGGCGCTTCGGCTTCCGACGTTTTTTCCGGGGCGGGAGCCGGGAGCGGGGGCGTCGTCTGCGGCAGGGGCGGGAGCGTCGCCGGGGGCGTGTCCGTCTCGCCGCCGAAGGAAAATGCCGGGGCGGCGGAGGGCTCGGGAGCGGGAGCCATGGGAGCGGGCGAAGGCGTCAGCGCGGGCGCGGGCGAAGGCGACGGCGCGGGCAAAGAGGTCATCAGGTCATCCGCGGCGGATCTGCCCGACGGCAGGGCGGCGCTGTCCGGGCTGCCGGAGACCGGCCCGGAGGAAGGCGTTTCCACGGAGACCGGCGCGGGCTCGGGTTTGCGTCCCAGTTTTTCGTTGAGCATGATCAGCGCCATGCCCAGCACGCAGACGGCCACGATAAGGCCCATGATGATTTTGTTCATTGGCGAAAACTCCTGTGCGCATGGCGTCAGCGACGGTTCCGGGGGGCGCGTCGCTTTTCCCGCATGATGTAGTCGCGCATCCGACGGTAGACGGGTTCGGAGGCATCTATTTTCATGGCCTGCGCCAGAAGCTGTTCCGCCTCATCGAACTTGCGCAGATCGCAGAGAATGCGGGCCATGTTGAAAAGCGCGTGATCGTCGCCGGGGGCAAGATTGACGACACGGCGGCTGAAATGCAGGGCCGTATCCGGCTGGGACTGCTTGCGCAGCTGCACGCCGAAGTCGCGGAACATGTGCCGGTGTTCCGGGACGATGCCTTCCCGGGCCGCCGCCATCTGTTCGAGGGCCGCCAGGGCCGCGCGCTGTTCCTTGGGGCGTTTGAGGCGCAGAAGCGTCTTGCGGAAGGTTTCGCGCATGGCCGCTTCCAGCTGCTTTGCCTTGCGCGCAAGCTCCAGACGCCGGAACTCCTCGTCGCCGTCCCCGGAGGCGTTGTCGGCGGCCGGCGGCGGGGCAAAGATGAGTTCCTGCTCCCTGTCCGCGGCGGCGCGGTAGGCCGCCGCCCCCTGCGCCTGTCCTGCCGGTTCGGAGGCGGGAAGGCCGTCGTCCTGCGGCATGACGGGCTGCGGCGTCGGAGGCGCTTCCGGGACGAAGTTGTGCAGCAGGACGTCGTGGGCTACCCGCTCGGGAACGCCGACGGGTTTCCGCGCGCTGTCGATGCGCTGGACGATATAATCGCCGGTTTCCGTCTGCCAGACAAAATAGAGGGCCTTGCTACCTCCCTGCAGCTTGTTGCGCAGGGAATAGACGCCGATGTATTGAGGAGATTGCATGGGGGAACTCTACATGATTTGCAGTGAATGGCAAGGCGTCGGCTCGCGGCCGTCCCTTTACGGGGCGCTTTCTTTAAGGTAGCCTGCGCGCATGCATGAAATGTCCCTAGCCCAGAATATTCTTGACATTGCGCGCCAGGAGCTGGAAGCCCGCGGCTGCACGCGCCTGACGGGCGTGCATCTGCGGTGCGGCGCGCTGGCCGGAGTGGAGGTTTCCTCCTTGCGTTTCGGGTTTGAGGTCCTGTTGCAGGGCACTCCCGACGAATCCGCCCGCCTTGAGATCGAGGAGATTCCCCTGCGCCTGCGCTGCGGCGCGTGCGGCGCGGAATTCGGCGGCGAGGGGCGGCTGGCCCTGTGGGAACCCTGTCCGCATTGCGGCGAACAGCTGGGGCACGAGGTCCTGCAGGGAAAGGAATTGAACATTGTTGCCATTGAAGGCACCTAAGCTTGCAGAAGAGGAGTACGGCATGCAAATTCCCGTAGTGCGCAATGTGCTGGAAGCCAATGAAAAAATGGCGGCACAGGTGCGCGAGCGTCTGCGCGGCGTCCTGACCCTGAATCTTATTTCCTCCCCCGGGGCGGGGAAAACCTCCCTGCTGGAACGGACGCTGCGCGATCTGGCCGGCGAATTCCGTATGGCCGTCATCGAAGGCGATTTGCAGACGGACAACGACGCGCGCCGCGTTGCGGCCACCGGCGCGCAGGCCGTGCAGATCAATACCGACGGCGGCTGCCACCTCGACAGCAACATGGTCGCCACCGCGCTGGATTCCCTCGATCTTTCCCAGGTGGATATTCTTTTCATAGAAAATGTCGGCAACCTTGTCTGCCCGGTGGAATTTGATTGTGGCGAAGATGCCAAGGTAGCTTTGCTCAGCGTTACCGAGGGGGATGACAAGCCGGAAAAATATCCTCTTTTGTTCAATCTTGCCAGAGCCATGATCCTGAATAAAATTGATCTGCTGCCCCATGTGGATTTTGACATGGGCCGCGCCCGGGCCTTTGCCACCCGCCTGAACGGCGATCTTGCCGTCTTCGAGGTTTCCTGCCGCAACGGCGAGGGGCTTGAAGGCTGGTATGACTGGCTGCGGCGCATGCGCGCGGAAAAGGCGGGCGCATCCGCGGCGAAAAAGTAGACGCTTCGGCGGGAGCGTTTTCCTTCCGAATCCTTTTCCCGTTTTCCGCTGTGCCGGGGAAGAACGTTTTTACCGGAGACGTTCTTCCCCGGTTGCTTTTTGCCGTTGCGAAAAAGCCGTCCCGCCGGAGCGGACGCGCACCGGGAGGAAGGGAAACTCCTCATCGTTGCTGTCGATGCCTGTAGCGTCCTTCGCCGCAACGGGCAAGACCTGCTGCCGTCTCGCGTTTCGCCTTTTTCAAAGGTGAAACGCTCTAGAGTATTTTATCTTTGAAATGGGTTGAGATTCAGGGGGAGGGGACCCCCCTCTGCTCGCGCGAGAGGGTGGTTCCGGCAGATTGTACCAAGAAAGTTAACAAAGGGATTGTCAAAAAAGAAAGC
>CAJMRA010000232.1 GCA_905215675.1 uncultured bacterium
TTACCGGGTATCTTGTGCCTTCCCGAGCTGCGCGACCAAACAGCTGAAAGTTCCCCCCGGAGATAAACAACCATATCCAGCCTTACAGCCTTACGCCTTACAGCCTTACGCCTTGGGGCGGTCGCCGATGGCGGCGGTGATCTGGGCTTCGGCGGCGAGTTTGCCGTCAACGTAGGCGCGGGCGTCCATTTTGCAGAGTTTGAGCTTCATGCGGATATTGGAGCATTCGAGGTCGAGGCGGTCGCCGGGGACGACCTGCTTGCGGAATTTGACGCCGTCGAGGCCGGTAAAGAGGAACAGCTTGTCGTCGAGGTTGCCTTCGAGGCCGGAGACGGCGAGCAGACCGCCGGTCTGGGCGAGGGCTTCGAGGATGAGGACGCCGGGCATGATGGGCGCGCCGGGGAAGTGGCCCTGGAAGAAAGGCTCGTTGATGGTGACGTTCTTGTAGGCGCGGATATGGGAGTTGGGCACGCATTCGACCACGCGATCGACGAGCAGGAAGGGGTAGCGGTGGGGCAGGATGGAGAGGATGCGCTGAATATCCATGGTGACGGGGGTTTGTTCGGACATGGGGGAGGCTCCCGGAAAGATGAGGTGACTGTTTTCCCCGGAGCATGCCCGGGGCGCATGGGCGTCATGGTAGCGGCCTTGGGAGGGAAGGGCAAGGCGGATTTGCCGGTTCGGCGGCCGGGTGGCAAAAGAAAAAGCCCTTCGGCGGGGCCGAAGGGCTTATGGATGCGTGTCGGAAGGGAGGTTACTTGCTCTTGTTCTTGTAGAGCTTGTTGACTTCGAGGAGCACGTCCTGCGTGAGGTCCATGCTCTTGTCGGCGTAGAGCACGCCGCCGGCGGTGATATCGACCACGAAGTTGAAGCCCTTGCGCTGGGCCACTTCATAGGTGGCGTTGAACACGAGCGTCACCATGTCCTGACGGAGCTTGATTTCTTCCTGTTCGACCTTGCGGAGGAAGTTACGTGTCTTCTGATCCAGTTCCTGCTTCAGGCGGATGAATTCCAGCTTCTTTTCTTCGCTGGCCTTGGGGTCCTTGAGGGCCTCGGCCTTCTTCTTCAGGGTTTCGCCCTGCTTTTCCAGAGCTTCACGTTCCTTGCCGTATTTGCTTTCCATCTGCTTCTTGGCGGCCTTGGCGGGGTCGCTCTGGGTGGCGACGGCCTGCATGTCCACCACGCCGATCTTGGCGGTGGGGGCGGCTGCGGGGGCGGCGGCTTCTTCGGCAAAGGCGACGCCGGCCATCATGACGCACAGGGCAAGGGTCATGAGCAATACTTTACGCATTTGAAACTCCCTCTTCTTTCTCTGCTGACGTTATATCGTCCTTGCGGAAACCGCGCGCAAGGGCCGTGTCCGGCATGTCGGAAGCGACGGGCGGAGGGCCTTTGCGGCGTTTACAGACGCACTGGGCGAACTTGCTTCACATAGCATCCGCGCCCTTGCCCGTCAAGGCGTTCTCGGCCGTCCGGCGTTTCTGCAGACGGTTCTTGTAGGCGAGGATGCCTTCGGCGATGCCTTCGGCCAGCGCCAGACGATATTTTGCCTGAAGGAGGCGTCCGGCTTCAGCGGGGTTGGTGCAATAGCCGAGTTCCACAAGCACGGCGGGCATGTTGGCCCCGAGCAGCACATGGAAGGGGGCGGAGCGGGCGCCGTTGTTCTTGACGACGAAACCGCGTTTCTTGAGCCGGAAGATGGAGAGGCGCTGAATATCGCCGGCCAGCTTGCGGCTTTCTTCCTGTCGGGCGGAGAGCATGACGTCGGCAAGGATGTCCTGCAAGTCGCCGATGCGGCGGTCGCTGCGGGCGTTTTCCAGCGCGGCGACGCGGGCGGCCTGCGGGTTGCTGGCCATGTCGAGGAAGTACGTTTCAAAACCGTTGGCCGAACTTGAGGGGCTGGCGTTGATATGGATGGACACGAAGATGTCGCCCCGGGCGGCGTTGGCCTTTTCGGTGCGGCTGCTGAGGCTGAGGGTCGTGTCTCTGGTACGGGTGTAGACCACCTCCAGCCCGTTGTCTTCCAGCAGGCGGCCGAGGGTCATGGCAACGTCGAGGGTGATCGCGCGTTCCGTCAGATTGTTGTGCTGCGTGCCGGGATCGCGGCCGCCGTGCCCGGCGTCGATGACGACGCGGCCCACGGAAAGGCCGAGCTGGCTGACGAGATTGGTCCGTCCGGCGCGCACGAGCTTGTGCCGGGGCGGCGCGGCCTCTTCTTCGGCATAGGCGGGGCCTTCGGTCCTGCGCGGCAGCGGCGTGTTGCCCGAGGCCACGGAAAGCACGATGCGGAAGGGATCGCGCAAGCTGCGGATATCGTAGCGGCGCACGTCGCGGAATTCAAATTGCAGGCTGGGGCCCTTCTTGCCGTCGCGCACGCGGACGGCCTGCAACAGGCTGCCGCGCACGGTCACGCCGCGGCGCACGTCCTTGACCACGGAGGCGTCGTCGATTTCGAGCAGCACCTTGTCGGGAGCGTTTTTCTTGCCCCTGACGAGGCGTGCGCCGTAGGTGGTGGGGCCGCTCAGTTCCAGCACTATTTCCACGCTGTTCTTGCCGGGCGAGTCCCAGGAAAGGGTCTGCACTTCGGGGCGGGCATCCCGGGCCGCGCCGCGGGCGGGCGGGGAAACGCGCGGGGCGGGCAGATTCTTTTGCAGGGAGGCCACGGCGGGCGGATTGAGTTCGTTACGCAGCGCGACGGCCTTTTCCTTCATATCGCCGGTGGGATAGTCCCGAATCTGGCGGGCAAGGAGCGTCGAGGCGGCGTTCCTGTTGCCGAGGTTCTCCGCCTGAATGCGGGCCGCCGCCAGCAGGGCGTCGTCGGCCAGGGCGCTTTTGGGATAGGCGTCGGGCACGGCGAGATAGAGTTCCACCGCGCGGCGGTATTCGCCGGAAAGGTGGGAGCAGTCGGCCAGCGATTCCTGACTGACGGCCGCGCGGAAGGCGGAGGCCGGGCCGAGAACGGGATGCTTGCGCGCCGTTTGCAGGGTGAGGAATTCGTCGCGCAGTTCTTCCCACGGCTGGCGCTGGCAGGAGCGCACCTTGTCCTTGCGCAGGGCGGCCATGCGATCCTTGGCGGCGCGATAGCGCCGGAGCAGCTCCTCGGCGGAAAGCGCGGGAGCGACGGGCGGGGGCGGCGTATCGTCGATTTTGCTCTGTACGGGTTGCGCCACCTTGCGGGCTTCGGGCGAGGTCTTGCCGTCGGCGGAGGCGCGCAGGCCCTTTTCCATGGTCAGCGCCTGCGGGAGCATGTCGCCGTCGGGGTACTGGCGCTTCATGCGGGCGATGAGGGCAAGCGCGCCCTTGTCGTCCTTGAGCCAGGCCGCGCGCAGGCGGGCGGCGCAGTACAGGGCGTCGTCGGCCAGACGGCTGTCGGCGTGGCGCTGGGCGACCTGTTCATAGCAGGCCACGGCATTGAGCATATCTTCCCGGGCAAAGGAGCGGCGCGCCAGTTCTTCCAGCGTTTCGGCGGCGCGAAAGAGCGCGGCCGGTCTGTTCGGCCACTTGGGATCATTCTGGTAGATGGACTGGAATTCCCTGGCGATGTTTTCCCAGGGTTCGCGCAGGCCGGAGCGCTTTTCGTCCAGCTTGAGACGTTCGGCGCTTTCCTTGGCCGCGGCGTAGCGTTTTTCCGTGGGAGGAAGGGCGCTGTAACCGGCATCGTAGCAGCACATCACCAGCAAACAGAGCCCCACGATGAACAGGAGAGGAGGCGCCAGACGCTTGCACAGGGGCGGGCCCGGCTTTCCGGCCTTGGAGGATTCGTCGTTCTTGCTCATGGCGTTCGCTTGCAATGACGTTACGCCGCACGCGCTTGCAGAGACCTGCGGCGCAGGACTCGAAAGGGAGACGTACGACTGATGAGTGGGAAAGATTGAGGAAACCCTAACGCAGAAAATGCGGGAGTGCAAATGTCAACACTTTTCAATTTATCTAAAAATTTTCTACAAAATATCCTTCGTACCGTATATGAACTTTAATAGCGGAGCGTCATTGCCTGTAATGATTGCAATTCTGTGTAAATGAAACTGTATGTTCCGCAGTCGAGAAAGAAAAAATTTTTTCCTGCGCCGGGGTTTTCCCGTGCCGTGTAGCGCCGGAGAGACGGAGTAGGGGCGGCGCTTCCGGTCCGTTTTCCGAGCCTGAGCGACGAGGCGCGAAGCTGTTCGTCTTGATCTTTTTATCTTTGAAACGACAGGGGGAGTGAGATTCAGGGGGAGGGGAACCCCCTCTGCTTGCGCGAGAGGGGGTTCCGGCAGATTGTACCAAGAAAGTTAAC
>CAJMRA010000233.1 GCA_905215675.1 uncultured bacterium
CAGTCACCCGCTCTGCCGATTGAGCTATCGGGGATTGCTCGAAGCAACGAAGATGCTTTTACGGCAATGCCCGCGCTTCGTCAAGAAAAAAATATCTCTTGTTCAAAACGGCGTTGCGCGGACCTGTATCCCGGCGGATTTCAACGCTCATGCCGCGTGATGGAGGGTACGAACACATCGTTCTGTTCCCCCGCAAGATTGCGGTTCCAGGCGCGAATGGCCGCGCCCTGCGAAACGGACCACTGCTGCGACGTCTGCCCGCAGGCGCAGACGACCCGCCAGACGTCTTCCCGCCGTCCGGGGGGGCGCATGGATTCAAGGTGCACATCGTGGCCGCCGCAGGCGAGACAGGGGCGTATGGTGTGGGGATCTAATTCTTTCATGAGGTTGAGCATAACAGCCTTGCGGCAATGAGACAAGGGGGGAAGATGTTGACGCTTCCCTGACGGCGGACGTGGCAAGGTGAGCTCACCAAGGAACGAAACATCACTCCCAAGGAGAATCAATCATGAAAAAGACCCTGCTCCCCCTCGTCGCCGCCGCCGCTCTCATCCTGCCTTCCGCCGCATTCGCCGCCAACGGCGGCTTTCAGGGCGGTTCCCAGCCCATGGGCGGCTTTCAGGGCCCGGTAGGCGGCTCGCAGGCCGACACCGTTGCCGCCGCCAAGAAATGCTGGGACGACGCGCCCGTCACCCTGACGGGCAATATCGTGGAACGCCTCGCCGGCAGCGACGACAAATACACCTTTGCGGACAATACCGGCCGCATCGTGGTGGAAATCGACTATGAAGTCTTTGCCGGACGTACGGTGACGCCCCAGACGCGGGTGCGCCTGTTCGGCAAGGTGGACAAGGAAATGATGGAACCCACCAAGGTGGACGTCAAGTATCTCGAAATCGTAAAGTAGCGCCCGCGACGGATTCTCTCCCCAAACGCCGGTCTTCCGCCACATATCGCCCTCCCGGCGGAAGACCGGCCCTTCCCGTCAAACGCACAGCGGGCCTTCCGGCGGAAGGCCCCTCTTAAAGGACGAAGTTATGCAAAGGAAAACCATTCTCGCCCTTGCCCTTGCTTCCCTGCTGACCTTCCCCTGCGCCGCCACGGCGGCAAACGGCGGCTTCAACGGCCCCCAGGGAATGGGCGGCTTTCAGGGACCCACGGCCGCCGCTGACGCCAATACCGTGGCCAAGGCCCTGAAATGCTGGGACGACGCGCCCGTCGTCCTGACGGGCAACATTGTGGAACGCCTCGCCGGCAGCGACGACAAATACATGTTCAGGGATGCCACGGGGCAGGTCATGGTCGATATTGACGACGATCTGTTCCTCGGCCGCACCGTGACTCCCCAGACAAGGGTGCGCCTGCACGGCAAGGTGGACAAGGAGCTGATGGAACCCACCAAGATTGACGTCAAGCGCCTTGAAGTCCTCCAGTAGCGGAGCCCGGCATGCACAAGACCGTGAACAAGCCCGCCTCGCTGGCGGCGCTGTTGCTGGTCGCCGCACTTTCCCCGCAGGCGATTACGGCCGCCGGCTTCATGGGTCCGGGCGTAAGCTCCACCGTAACGTCGGCAGCGCAAGTGCTGGAAGCCGGAGACGACGCTCCCTGCGTGCTGGAAGGTCATCTTGTGGAACGTATCCCGCAACGCAAGAACCGCTATCTTTTCGAGGATGAAAGCGGGCGCGTGGTCGTGAAGATCGAGCGGGAGACCTTCGGCCCGCTGACGGTGACGCCGAATGATCGCCTTCGCCTCATGGGCGAAGTGGAATGGAGCAGCAAACGCCCCAACGAAGTGGACGTGGAGGGCCTGATGCTTCTGCACTGAAGCCCGCCCCGCGCGGCACAAGAGCATTTTCAAACCATACGGCCTGTCGTTTCGCGGAAAAACGCGGTTTTTCCCGTCGCTTCGGGCCGGGCGGCGCTCCACGTCGCGACGCCTTTCAACCTGCATCCCGCCCTCTCCGCGCGGAGCCGCCGCACCCGAAGATCACGGACGCGGCGGCTCCGCTTCCGGCGGGCGCCCGAGTCGCAACTCCGCGGATTGCCATGAGCACGACTTTGCTTATCATCGAAGACAACGAAGATATTCTCGCCAATCTTTACGCCTATCTGGAGCCGCTGGGCTATGAGCTGGACTGCGCCCGCAACGGCAGGGCCGGTCTTGAAATGGCGCTGGAGGGTTCCTTCGACGTCATCGTGCTGGATGTGATGCTGCCGGGCATGGACGGCGTGACCCTGTGCCGGACACTGCGCGAAAAGCACGGAAGCGCAACTCCCGTCATCATGCTGACGGCGCGGGACACCGTGGCGGATCGCGTGCGCGGGCTGGAATCCGGCGCCGACGACTATCTGGTAAAACCCTTTTCGCTCCGGGAGCTGGAAGCCCGTATCCGCGCGCTGCTGCGCCGCGGCCATTACGTCGAAACGAACGCGAGCGGCGGCGCGCTGCGCTTCGCCGACATCGAGGCGGACATCCCGGCGCACCGGGCCTCGCGTCAGGGCCGGGAGCTGCGCCTCAGCCCGACGGGCTTCCGCATCCTCTGCGAACTGCTCAAGGCCGCTCCCGGCATCGTGCCGCGCGAGGAACTGGAACATACGCTCTGGGGTGACGCCGCTCCCGGCGGTAGTGCGCTGCGGACGCATATTCACGAGCTGAGGCAGGCCGTGGACAAGCCTTTCGACGTTCCCCGCATCGAGACCGTCAGCCATGTGGGCTATCGCCTGCGCCCCGAAACGGACGAGGCATGATTCGCAGCGGCATTCGCGTTCGTCTGGTGGGCGCCTTCATGGCGCTGGCCCTGCTGGTAGGCGTCGGTACGGCGCTGGCCGGCTTTTTTGCGTCCGAACGGATAGGCGCCTATCTGATCGAATGGCATGTTTCCCCCATCATGGACATGCTTATCGAAGCCGAGGAACGCGCCTGGCGCGCGGAGGACGACGGACGCCGCCCCCTCTACTACGGTTCCGATCTGGCCGCCGGACTCCGGCTGCGCTTCTATGTGGGCAAGCAGTTGTCGCCCGACTGGGCCGAACTGCCGGACGGCATTCATTTTCAGAACAAGGGCAGCGGATTTCTGCTTCTGCGCACGGGCGAACATATCCGCTACGCGCTGGAAGGCGGCACCGGCCAGCGCATGGAATTGCGCAGCGGCATGATCCGGACGCTGCTTGTCTGCATCGGCGTCGGCCTTGTGGCCGCGACGCTAACGGCCGTTTTCCTCTCCCACCGTCTGAGCGCGCCGCTGGTGAAGCTGACCCGCGCCGTCCGGCAACGGGGCATGCCCACGGGCGAGGATCGCGATCTGCCGCCCCTGCCCCGGTACGCGCATCCCTATGAGGTGCGCGTGCTGGCCGAGGCCATCGCCGCCCACGAAAAAGCCCTGTGCGAATACGCGCGGCGTGAAAGCTGCTTCACCGGCGACGTCAGCCACGAATTGCGAACGCCGCTGACCGTTCTTCAGGGCGGTCTGGAAATTCTTGATCTGCATGTGTCCCGGCATCCCGAGGCCGCGTCGCTGCGCCCCCTCGTGGATCGCATGAGCCGCACGGTCACGGACATGAGCGCCACGGTGCGCGCACTTCTGCTGCTGGCGCGCAATCCCGAATACATGGAACTGGAACAGGTGGATATGGCCGCGCAACTGCGCGAAGCCGCGCAGCGGCGCGGCGTGGAGCTGCATTGCGACGGCGCGCCGCCCGCGCCGCTGCATACGCAACGCGAACTCGCCGCGGCCGTCGTCCGCAATCTGGTGGAAAACGCCCTGCACTATTCGGAAGACGGACGCGCTGAAATCCGTCTGGACGCGCAGGGCTTCGAGGTACGCAACCGGGGATGCCTCCCGGCGGATGTGGATATTTTCGAGCGCGGCGTGCGCGCCGCCCGTCCCGGCAGCAACGGCGTCACCCCTGCGGGCAGCGGGCTGGGCCTCTCGCTCGTGCTGCGTATCTGCACGCGCCTGGGCTGGCGCATCACCTGCCGCAACGACGACGGCAACACGACCTTCCGCGTCGTCTTCAACGCCGGGGCGGCGTCATGACGCCGACGATCCCCCGGCGGCGCAGTGCCGCCCGGCCCGCACTGATCGGAAAACTGTGCTTTTCCGTGAAACGGCAGGCCGCAGGGTTTGAAACGCGCAGCGTTGCAACTGAAATTGCTCCAGGGCTTGTTAACACTATTTTTCTACTTATTTCAAATAAATAGAAAACATAGGCGACACATAACCTTTGAAAAGTACTTGCCGCCTGGCCTGTATCCCCTCTG
>CAJMRA010000234.1 GCA_905215675.1 uncultured bacterium
CAAACCCGCCGAACAGTCACGGGCAAATGAAAGCCCGGATTCTCCTTACGTAGCCTGCCGCTGCAAAAACAACAGGGAATAAAAAGCGCCGCCTGTGGACATCAGCGACGCTGTAGTCTACTATGGAGAACCTTCTCCGCCGGAAAACGGATAAGAAGGTAGTCTCCGCCGTTGCCGCCGTACCCGCAGGACGCGCGCCGTCCCGCGCCATGGAACGAAACGCCGTCACGGCATGCCGTTCCGGCCCGGCAGCACAAAAATGGACTTCCCGCTCACGAGCGGGTCGCATACGACTTGAACTGCCCGGCAATTCAAGCCCCAACGCTCTAACAACGCCAGAGGCTGTCATGTTCCCGGTGTTCACGGCTTCAGGAAAACGTCCCGTCGGGCCGATGGCGGCGCGGAGCGCCAACAGTATGGGCATGGCGCGCTGTCTTGCACGCGCGCTCATCATGCTGTTGCTGCTACTGCTTGCCCGGTCTCCCCTGCCGGGTTCCGCCGCTCCCGCAATCCCGGCGGACGACGACGCGCCCCGGCAATCCGGGACGCTCCCACGCGCCCCCCGCACCGTGCGCGTGGGCTGGTATGAAGCCAGCGGACTTTTCCGCAACGCGGAGGACGGACGCATATCCGGCTATGTGCCCGCCCTGCTGGAATCCATGTCCCGCCTCACCGGCTGGGAATATGAGTGGGTGGAGCTGACCCACGAGGAGATCCCCGCCGCCCTTGCCGACGGACGCATTGATCTCAGCTGCGACACCAGCGCCCAGCGCACCGCCGCAAATCCGCATATGCGCTTCTCGTCCATTGCGGCGGGGGTGGCCGTCCTGACCATCCACGCCCCTCATGACACGCCCCTGCACTTCATGGATTTCGCCGACTTTTCCGGCAAGACCTTCGGCATGTTGCGCGCTTCCTATACCTCGGAATATTTTGCAAAATTTGCCGAGTCCGCAGGCTTCCGCCATACCGTCCGGCACTTCGACACCAAGAAGGACATGTACGACGCCCTTCAGGCGGGAACCATCGACGCCTATGTGGACGGTTCGCTGCAAGGCCCGGGCGCCATTCTCGGAACCTTCGACGCGGCCCCGTTCTTCTTTGTGGCGGCCGCCGACGACAAGGAACTGCTGCCGCAAATCGACGACGCCATGCGGCAGGTGCATATCAATAATCCCCACATTTTCGCACAGCTGTTCGAATCCTTCTTCATCGGCGATCGGGGCGTGAACATCAGGCTGGCTCGCGAGGAGGAACAATGGCTTGCGGGCAACCCCGTGCTCCGCGTCGCCTACAGCCGGCAACAACCCATGATGGACGAGGAAAGCCGCATGCCCCTGCTGCGCCGCCTGTTCACTCTGCTGGAACAGCGAAGCGGCATCCGCATGCAGCTGACGCCCGCCGACACCTATGAACAGGCGCTGCAAATGGTACGAGACGGCAAGGCGGACGCCGTCAGCGATCTGTTTTTCAGCGGCAATTTCGCCCGCAGATACGGCATGACCACAAGCCGCATCTTTCTCAGCGTTCCCATCACGCTGGCCGTCCGCCGGAACCTGCGTCCGGGAAACCGGCTGCGCATCGGAGCAACGCCGGAAATGGCCAGCGTTCAGGCCGCCTATCAGGCCATCTATCCCACCGACATCTTTGTCAACTATGAAACAAGGGAAGATTGCCTGAAAGCCTTTGACCAAAAGCGCATCGACGCCTACATTCCACAGTCCCCCGGCATGCTGGCCTCTTCCTCCGAGCTGGCCGTGGATTCAAGCCTCATCCTGACACGCGCCCTCTACCCCATGGCCGTCGGCGTTTCCCTGTCGCAGCCGTATACGGCCGTGAACGTCATCAGCAAGACGCTGTGCACCATTTCGGCCACGGAACTGGAAAATATGCAGCTGGCGCGCGACCGTTCTCCCCTGGAAGGGCTGTATCGGTTCCTGCAGCGCCATCCCCTGATCCCCGCGCTTGCGGGCGGGGTTCTGGCCGTACTGGCGCTGCTGCGCTTTCTGCTGCGCTCCCTCTCGCGCGGCAAGACACGTCTGCGCGCCATTGAACGTATAGCCCTGACGGATCCCCTCACCGGCGGACCAAACCGTCCCCGGTTCCAGATGGAGGCCGACGCCCTCCTGCTCCGCGACAAGACGCCGTCCGTTCTCGTCTGCCTCAATATCTGCCGCCTCAAGCATGTCAATGTGCTGAAGGGGTACGGCATGGGCGACTTCCTGATCACGCGCTGCCATGAAAAGCTGCGGGAAATCCTGCCTCCCCACGCGCTCTGCGCCCATGTCGGCGCGGGCAAATTCCTCTGTCTCTGGCATTGCGCGGGCAAGGAGGAACTTCAGCCCGTCATGGACAAGATCTTCGGCATTGCCTCCGGCATCGGCTCGGCCGTCGGTCATGTGGTCATCTTCACGGCGGGGGCCTGCTTCATCACCAGATACGACGGCGACGTCAGCAGTCTGATTCTGGCCGCCGAAACGGCCGAAAGCAGCCTCTCGCGCTCGCGTTACCAGTCGTCCTACACCATCTATGACGATTCCATGCACGCGCTGGCCAAAAAGGTGACGGCGCTGGAAAGCCGCATGCAGCAGGCCCTGCAGGACGAGGAATTCGTGGTGCATCTCCAGCCGCAGGTCTGTCTGCGGGACGGCTCCATCAGCGGCGCGGAAGCGCTGGTACGCTGGTATCCCAAGGACGGCGCCGTCATCTATCCCGACGATTTCATTCCCCTGTTTGAAAAAAACGGCTTCATCCGCGAGCTGGATATCTATGTGCTGGACTGCGTCTGCCGCTGGCTCCGCCGTCGTCTGGACAAGGGACAGCACGTCGTGCCCATCAGCGTCAACCAGTCCCGCGCCCTCTTTCTCCGCGAAGGCTACGCCGATACGTTCTTCAACGTTCTGAAAAAGTGGGCGATTCCGCACAACCTCATCAAGGTGGAAGTGACGGAAAGCCTTGCCGGTTTCGATGAAAAGCTGTTCAAGAGCAATATGTACTCCCTCAAGGAACAGAATATCGAGGTGGCGCTGGACGACTTCGGCAAGGGCTATTCCTCCCTGTCCTCCCTCCAGACCTTCCCGATCGACATCATCAAGCTCGACAAGGAATTTCTCAATGCCGGCAACGCGCAGGCCGTCCTCGACGCCCTGCTGCTCCTGGGACAGCGCCTCGGCATGAAAACCCTGTGCGAAGGCATCGAAGAGGAGGGACAGCTCTCCTTCCTGCGCGATAACGGCTGCGCCTACGGGCAGGGCTATTTCATCGCCCGCCCCATGCCCATTGCGGACTTTGAAACCTTCCTGCAAAACTATGTGGCCCCGGGCCCGGCCCCGGCACGGCCGCAGTAGAGCGTTTCACCTTTGAAAAAGGTGAAAACGCGAGGCGGCGGCACAGCGCCGCCCGGCCAAAAGAGAGCGGAAAAACCGCGTTTTTTCCGCGAAACGACAGCGTATGGTTTGAAGCACGCAGCGTTTCAAACTGGAATTGCTCTTGTCGTTGTCGGCGCAGGGCGCGCAACATCTCTCAGCGCGCCGTTGCGGCGTGTCGCCGCGTCGGCAGACGCTCCACCAGAAAAAGGCTTTCATGGCGCGCGACGCCGTCCTCCGCCTGCCGGTTGACATCGCGCCCGTAAAAAACGCGCCAGCAACGCGCGGGCAGGCCCGACAGCCGCTCGCGCAGGGCGGTTTCCTCCTCCGCGCCGCCGGGATGCCCCGTATAGCAATGGAGGCACAGGCAACCGCACGGTTCCAGCCGATCCAGAACGGCGTCCACAGCCCGCACGCTTGTCTCCGCCCGCGTCACGCGGCGCTTGTCCCCGCCGGGCAGCCAGCCGAAATTGAAGACCGCCGCCATCAGCGGCAGGGCCGCCTCCGACGGCATCTCCCGCAGCACGTCGTCCAGCTCTTCATGCCCCCTGCACAGGCAGCGCCAGCGCGTGCGCAGGGGACGCCCTTCCGCAAGGCGCGCTTCCCGCGCCAGTGCGAGCCGCTCTTCCGTGGCCGCCACGGCCTCGGGCTGCACGTCAAGGGCCAGCACAAAAGCCCCGTCAGGCGCGGATTCCGCCAGAAACAGCGTGTCGTGTCCATTGCCCGCCGTGCCGTCCAGACACAGGGGACATATCCCCCTGTCCCGCGCCGTCCCCAGAGCCCGCAGCAACGCTGCATGCGCAAGATGATCCAGCAGGGAAGGCCGCGCTGGCCGCAAAGAACCTGATTCGTGCATACCGGACCCTCCATACGGG
>CAJMRA010000235.1 GCA_905215675.1 uncultured bacterium
GAGCGGAAAAACCGTGCTTTTTCCGCGAAACGACAGGCCGTATGGTTTGAAACGCAACGCGTTTCAAACGAAAAATGTTCTATCAAGACCACGGAGGTAGGTTATGGCGAAACATGCGACTCCGCTGCTGGATCAGCTTGAAAGCGGCCCCTGGCCGAGCTTCGTCTCCGACATCAAGCAGGAGGCGGAAAATCGCGCCTCCAATCCCCGGGGACTGGATTATCAGATTCCCGCAGAGGCGCCCGACGACTTACTGGGCATTCTGGAACTTTCCTATGAGGACAAGGAAACCCACTGGAAGCACGGCGGCATTGTGGGCGTGTTCGGCTACGGCGGCGGCGTCATCGGCCGCTACTGCGACCAGCCCGAAAAGTTCCCCGGCATCGCGCACTTCCATACCATGCGCGTAGCCCAGCCCGCCGCCAAGTTCTACAATACGAAATTCCTGCGCGACCTGTGCGATATCTGGGATTTGCGCGGTTCCGGCATCACCAACATGCACGGTTCCACGGGCGACATCGTGCTGCTCGGCACGCAGACTCCCCAGCTGGAAGAAGTCTTCCATGATCTGACGCACAAGCTGAAGAACGACCTCGGCGGTTCCGGTTCCAACCTGCGCACGCCGGAAGCCTGCCTCGGACAGGCCCGCTGCGAATATGCCTGCTATAACACGCAGGACATGTGCTATCAGCTGACCATGGACTATCAGGACGAACTGCATCGCCCCGCGTTCCCCTACAAGTTCAAGTTCAAGTTCGACGGCTGTCCCAACGGCTGCGTGTGCGCCATGGCGCGTTCCGACTTTGCCGTGGTCGGCACCTGGAAGGACGACATCAAGATTGATCAGGAAGCCGTGAAAGCCTATGTGGGCGGCGAATTCAAGCCCAACGCGGGCGCGCATGCCGGTCGTGACTGGGGCAAGTTCGACATCCAGTCCGAAGTGGTCGATCGCTGCCCCAGCAAGTGCATGAACTGGGACGGCTCCAGGCTGTCCATCCGCACCGCCGACTGCGTGCGCTGCATGCACTGCATCAACACCATGCCGCGCGCCCTGCACATCGGCGACGAACGCGGCGCCAGCATCCTTGTGGGCGCCAAGGCCCCCGTGGTGGACGGCGCGCAGATGGGTTCGCTGCTCGTGCCCTTCATTTCCTGTGAAGCGCCCTATACCGAGATCAAGGAAGTCATCGAAAAGATCTGGGACTGGTGGATGGAAGAAGGCAAGAACCGCGAACGCGTGGGCGAAACCATGAAGCGCCTGTCCTTCCAGAAGCTGCTGGAAGTGACCGACACCCCGGCGGCCGCCTACCATGTCAAGGAACCCCGCTCCAATCCGTACATCTTCTTCAAGGAAGAAGAAGTACCCGGCGGCTGGACCCGCGATCTTACCGAATTCCGCAAGCGTCATCAGCGCTAGTCAAGGAGGAAACGCATCATGGCATTCATTTCTTCCGGCTATAATCCCGAAAAGCCCATGGAAGGCCGCATCACCGACATCGGCCCCCGCAAATACAACGAATTCTTCCCCCCGGTCATCAAGAAGAATTTCGGCAAATGGCTCTATCACGAAATTCTTGAACCCGGCGTGCTCATGCACGTGGCCGAAAACGGCGACAAGGTCTATACCGTGCGCGTGGGCGGCACCCGCACCATGTCCATCACGCATATCCGGGAAATCTGCGACATCGCCGACAAGTACTGCGGCGGCTACGTCCGCTGGACCACGCGCAGCAACATCGAATTCATGGTGGAAGACGAAGAGACCATGAAGGCCCTGCGCGACGAGCTCAACTCCAGAACCTTTGCCGGCGGTTCCCACAAGTTCCCCGTGGGCGGCACGGGCGCGGGCATCAGCAACATGGTGCACACCCAGGGCTGGGTGCACTGCCACACCCCCGCCACCGATGCTTCCGGTCCGGTGAAATGCGTGATGGACGCCCTGTTCGAAGACTTCAAGAACATGCGTCTGCCCGCCCCCGTCCGTATCTCCCTGGCCTGCTGCATCAACATGTGCGGCGCCGTGCACTGCTCCGACATCGGCCTTGTGGGTATTCACCGCAAGCCCCCGATGATTGACCACGAATGGGCCGACCAGCTCTGCGAAATTCCGCTGGCCGTGGCCGCCTGCCCCACCGCCGCCGTGCGTCCCACCAAGGTGGAACACAACGGGCAGAAGGTGAACTCCATCGCCATCAAGGAAGATCGCTGCATGTACTGCGGCAACTGCTACACCATGTGCCCCGCCCTGCCCATCGCGGACCAGGACGGCGACGGTATCGCCATCATGGTGGGCGGCAAGGTTTCCAACCGCATCAGCATGCCCAAGTTCTCCAAGGTCGTTGTGGGCTACATCCCCAACGAGCCGCCCCGCTGGCCCACCCTGACCAGGACGGTGAAGCACATCGTCGAAGTCTACGCGGCCAACGCGCGGAAATATGAACGTCTGGGCGACTGGGCCGAGCGCATCGGCTGGGAATCCTTCTTCAAGCTGACCGGCCTTGAATTCACCCATCACCTGATCGACGACTTCCGCGATCCGGCCTACTATACGTGGCGTCAGAGCACGCAATTCAAGTTCTAGAGCGTTTCAAACTGAAATTGCTCTGGAACATGTGAAACGGAGAAGGGGCGGCGGGGATGTTCTCCGCCCCCCTTCCCCGGCCCCGTCGCAAATTCCCGCATGTTCCGCCCGGAAGACCCGACCGCGACGGAACGGAGCAGACAATATCCGCGCGAGGCGGCGGCACAAGCCCCGCCCGGCCCGAAGCAAACGGAAAAAACCGCGCTTTTTCCGCGAAACGACAGGGCGTATGGAAAATGCTCAAGAAGGAACGCTGCAAGGAGGTCCCATGAAAAAACCTGCCGCCCTGCTTATGGGAGTCATCATGCTCACGCTTTCCGCCGCCGCGCCCGCGTCGGCCGAGGATGACCGTTATTACAAATTTTCCATGGGAGATGCGGAAATTCAGGTGCTTTCCCTGGTGAAGCGAGACCTGAAGGCCGATATCCTGCGGCCCGCCACGGACGCGCAGCGCGCCGCCGTCGCGCGCGCCTACCCCGAGGGAGCCGTCCACAATTCCCTGAATATCCTGCTGGTGCGCGGCAACGGCATCGTCGCCCTGGTGGACACGGGCTATCCCTGGACCGCGCGGGAACTGGACGAGGCCCTGCGGCACGCGGGCGTCACGGCGGGAGACGTCACGCACGTCATCCTGACCCACGCGCACAGCGATCATACCGGCGGTCTTGTCCGGGACGGCAAGCCCGCGTTCCCCCGGGCGAAGATTCTCTTTTCCCAAAAGGAACTTGACTACTGGACGAATCCCGCCAATCAGGCCGCGGCCCCCGAAGGCGTGCGCAAGCTCTTTCCCGAGGTGGGAGCCATCCTGCGCGTCTACGGCGATCGCGTCTCCGGCTTTGCGCCGGGAACACCCATCTGGAAGGAACTCCCCGGCGTTCAGGCCGTGGACGAGGCCGGGCATACCCCCGGGCATATAGGCGTCAGGGCGACGGACAAGGGCAGGACGTTCCTTTTCTGGAGCGATCTGCTTCACGCCTTCGCTGTCCAGACGGCCTTTCCCTCCGTGTCCTCCGACTATGACATGGACCCGGCCGCGGCCGCGCGCGTGCGCGAGAAGACTCTCCGTCAGGCCCGCGCCGAAGGCTGGTTGATCACGGGGTCGCATGTGCCGTTCGTCCGGCCGACGACGGTCGCCCCGTAAGACTTGTTTTCCCCATGTTCCGGGAACCGGGGCGCGGGCGATGCCGTCCGCGGACAAACGGCGTTTCCCGTCATGTCGCCGCACGGGAACGAATGATCCGCGGTAGAGCGTTTCACCTTTGAAAACTGAAATTGCTCCTGTCCGCGCCCCGGACCCGGAAACCTTTCATTTTTCTCTGCCCGCCGGGGACTGGCCATGCCGGAAGCGCAAAGGGGTGTTTGGACATTCCTTTCCGGTATGCCCCCGCGGCCCGGACTTTTTGCCGCCTTCCGCGCCGGGATTTGTCCGCTTGCCCGGCACGGAAGGCGGTAAAAAGAAACCCACCGGCAAAGCCGGTGGTTCTTCATATGCGCCTGTAAGGCTCTGTTACCAGCAGCGCCCTAACAGGCGCATAACGATCTGGCACGTGCATCTCTGTTACCGGCGGCCCGTAAACGGGCTACCGGCATAGGGGAGACTCAACTGGTCCCCCAGTTTGTCCTCATCCAATTGATGACGGATATACTCTGCAATC
>CAJMRA010000236.1 GCA_905215675.1 uncultured bacterium
CTTGTGCGCTAGCCAAGGGGGTTTCCTTCCCCCCAGAAAAACGATGTAGTGTTAACACCATACGGCAAAACGGTCTACCGCTTCAGGAGAAAAGGGCATGCAGCTTTTGCAGAAAGCCAGGGCCGCCGGTTGAGCGGCGAAAATGGCTCCAGGGGCCCTGGAGCAGCTTTTGAGCGGCCTGTCGTCCGCCATGCCGCCGTCGCTGGAAGCGCGCGTGCTGGCCGGGCGGGCCGGAAACGAGGATGCGGCGGTCGTGCGCGTTCCCGCGGGCAAGGCGCTGGTGCAGACCGTGGACATTCTCGCGCCCATCGTCAACGACGCCTTTCATTTCGGTCGCATCGCCGCAGCCAATGCGCTTTCCGACGTGTACGCGCTGGGCGGCGAACCGTGGTGCGCCATGAATATCGCCTGTTTTCCGCAGGAGCTGGCCGAGAATGATCCCGAGGGCGTGCTGGCGGGCATTCTGCGGGGCGGCGCGGAAGCCGCCGTGGAAGCGGGAGCCGTAATCGTGGGCGGGCACACGGTTCAGGACGACGAGCTCAAGTTCGGCCTGTCCGTGACGGGTATTATTGATCCGGATCATGTTGCGGAAAATTGCAATCTGCGGCCCGGCCTGGCGCTGGTGCTGACGAAGCCGCTGGGAACGGGCATTCTTGCCACGGGCGTCAAGGCTGGGTGGGACGGAGCCGCCGAAAGCGAGGCGCTCTTGTGCCGCTGGTGCGGTCGTCTCAACCGTTTTCCCGGCGAGGCCATCCGGCGTTTTCGTCTGCCCGCCGCAACGGATATTACCGGTTTCGGTCTGGCGGGGCATGCGCTGGAAATGGCGCGGGCATCGGGGGTCTGCGTGGCCCTGGACATGGCGGCCCTGCCGCTGCTGCCGCGCGTGCTGGACTACGCCAATGACGGACTTATTCCGGCGGGCAGTTACAATAATCGCCGTCATTGCCTCTGCTCGCTGGTCAGGGACGGCGAGCCGGACGACGCGCTGGAAATGGTTGCCTTTGATGCCCAGACCTCGGGGGGCATGCTGCTGGCCGTGCCGCGGGATCGTCTGGAGGAAGTCCGGGCCTTTTTGCGTGAAAACGGCGATCTGGCTGCCGTGGTGGGCGAAGTGCTTCCCGTACAGGCGGACGGCGCGGCTCTCCGGCTGCGCGCCTGAGCGGCGGACGGCAATAATCGAGGGATAACAGGAGCGTTTTTCCCCTGAAAAAGGAAAAATGCGAGGCGGCTGCGCGCCGCCCGGCCCGAAGCGAGCGGAAAAACCGCCTTTTTTCCGCGAAACGACAGGCCGTATGATTTGAAACGCAACGCGTTTCAAACGGAAAATGCTCAAGGAGTCTGGGAAGTATGGGGAAAGCGTCTCGTGAAGTTCTGGGAACCCGGCTGGGATTTTTGCTGCTGTCGGCCGGTTGCGCCATCGGTCTCGGCAATATCTGGCGCTTTCCCTATATTACCGGTCTGTACGGCGGCGCCGCCTTCGTCATCATCTACCTGTGCTGCCTGCTGGCCGTGACGCCCATACTGATTATGGAAATCGCCGTGGGGCGCGCCGCGCGCTGCAACATGGGGCAGGCCCTGCGCAAGCTGGAGCCGGAGGGGACGAAATGGCACCGCTTCGGCTGGCTGGCGCTGGTGGGAAGCTACCTGCTCATGATGTTCTACACCGTGGTGACGGGCTGGCTGCTTTCCTACTGCTGGTTTGCCTTCAGCGGGCAGTTGTCCCATCTTGATCCGGCGGGCGTGGGGGCCTTTTTCGGCAGGACGCTGGCGGATACCCGGGTACAGGTGATCGGCATGAGCGTCACCGTGGCCGTGGGCTGCCTTGTCTGCTCGCTGGGCGTGCGGAAGGGGATTGAACGGATTGTCAAACTGATGATGGCCGGGCTTTTCCTGATTCTGATCCTGCTTGTTTTCCGTTCGCTGACCCTGCCCGGCGCGGGCGAGGGCGTGTCCTTCTATCTGGCGCCCGACTTCGGGCGTCTCTTTGACAAGGGATTCTTCAGCGCCTGCAACGCCGCCCTGAATCAGGCGTTCTTCACCATTTCCGTGGGCATCGGTTCCATGACCATTTTCGGCAGCTATCAGCCGGACGATCGCAGTCTGGCGGGCGAGGGCGCATGGATCGTGACCATGGACACCTTTGTGGCCATCATGGCCGGGCTGGTGATTTTCCCGGCCTGTTTCGCGTTCGGCGTGGATGCCGGCGGCGGGCCGGGGCTGATTTTCGTGACCCTGCCCAATATTTTCAACGCCATGGACGGCGGCCGGATCTGGGGTATCCTGTTCTTCGTGTTCATGGCCTTTGCGGCCCTGTCCACGGTCATTGCCGTGTTCGAGAATATCATCTCCTACAGCATCGACGTCTGGGGCATGTCGCGCCGCACGTCGTCCATCCTGCATTTTGTCGGGCTGTGGGTATGCTCCCTGCCCTGTGCGCTGGGCTTCAATGTCTGGGCCGATTTTCAGCCCCTGGGCAAGGGCACCAGCGTGCTTGATCTGGAAGACTTCCTGATCAGCAACAACCTTCTTTTTGTCGGGACGCTGATGTTCCTTTTCTTCTGCTGCACGCGTTGGGGCTGGGGCTGGAAGAATTTTCTGGCGGAGGCCAACAAGGGCGAGGGGCTGAAATTCCCCCACTGGCTGAAGGGGTATCTCACCTATGTTCTGCCCTGTCTGATTATCATTGTTTTTGTCATGGGTTATGTGGAGCGCCTGAGCAAGTAAGCCGGGCCGGAGGTTTCGGGAGTTTGTATGGCAGAGAAAAAATCGCGTGAAATGTTGAGCAGCCGTCTCGGCTTCCTGCTGCTGTCGGCGGGCTGCGCCATTGGTCTGGGCAATGTCTGGCGTTTCCCCTATATCACGGGTAATTACGGCGGCGCCATCTTCGTCGGTATCTTCCTGATCTGTCTGCTGGCCGTGGTGCCCATCATGATTATGGAATTCGCCGTGGGGCGCGCTTCCCGGCGCAACATGGGTCTTGCCTTCGGTCGTCTGGAGCCCAAGGGAACATACTGGCACCGTTTCGGCTGGTGGGCGCTGGTGGGAAGTTACGTCCTGATGATGTTCTATACCGTGGTGACGGGCTGGATGCTGCTCTACTGCTGGTATACGGCGTCGGGCGCGCTGAGCGGCCTGCAACCGGCGGAAGTCGGCGCCTTTTTCGGCGGGGTGCTCGGCAGCGCGGGCACGCAGGTGCTCGGCATGACGCTGGTGGTGCTCATCGGTTCCGGCATCTGCGCCATGGGCGTGCAGAAGGGCGTGGAGCGCGTGGTCAAGATCATGATGGTGGGCCTTGTGCTCATCCTGCTGGCGCTGGTGGGCCGCGCCCTGCTGCTGCCCGGCGCCATGGAGGGCGTGCGCTTCTATCTTGTGCCCGATGTGGACAAGTTCCTGGAGCAGGGCGTGTTCAACGTCATCAGCGCCGCCATGAACCAGTCCTTCTTCTGTCTGTCCGTCGGCATCGGGGCCATGACCATTTTCGGAAGCTATCAGAGCAAGGAACATGCCCTGACCGGCGAGGCGCTCTGGATCACGCTGTTCAATACGCTGGTGGGCATCTTTGCCGGGCTGATCATCTTCCCCGCCTGCTTTTCCTTCGGGGTCGCGCCCAATTCGGGGCCGGGCCTCGTGTTCGTGACTCTGCCCAATATTTTCAACAACATGTTTCTCGGCCGCCTGTGGGGAACGCTGTTCTTCATTCTCATGGCCTTTGCGGCCCTGTCCACGGTCATTGCCGTGTTCGAGAACATCATTTCCTACAGTGTGGACGTCTGGGGCATGCCGCGCCGCCGGGCCGTGGTGCTGCACATGATCGGTCTCTGGGTGCTTTCCCTGCCGTGCGCGCTGGGCTTCAACGTCTGGTCGGATTTCAAGCCCTTCGGCCCCGATTCGTCAGTGCTGGATCTTGAGGATTTCATCATCAGCAATCATATGCTGCCGCTGGGGGGCCTGTTCTTCCTGTTGTTCTGCTGCGTGCGCTACGGCTGGGGCTGGGACAAGTTCATTGCCGAAACGGATACCGGCGAGGGCTTGAAGTTTCCCGCATGGCTGCGTCCCTATCTGACCTATGTGCTGCCGTTCGTGATTCTGTTCCTGTTCGTCATGGGCTATGTGGACAGGTTCAGCAGGTAGAGAGCGTGAAAATGCGAGGCGGCGGCACAGCGCCGCCCGGCCCGAATTGAGCGGAAAAACCGCGTTTTTTCCGCGAAACGACAGGCCGTATGGTTTGAAACG
>CAJMRA010000237.1 GCA_905215675.1 uncultured bacterium
CCCAACGCGCTTTTCCAGAGGGGACACAGGCCAGGTGGCAAGTCCTTTTCAAAGGTTATGTGTCGCCTATATTTTTTTCTATTTATTTGAAATTAATAGAAAAATAGTATTAACAGGCCCTAGAGCAAGTACAGTTTGTCGGTTTCAGGAACTCATGGCCGGTCATGCCGCCGGAATGACGCGACGGGGGAGGGGAAAACCGCCGCCGCAGGAGAGCCCGGCTTTTCCCGGCGCAACAGGGGGCCGCTTCCTTCGCCGTACCGTGCCGCCGGGCCGTTTTTCCAATTTTCCCGGCGGGACAGGGCGATGCATGATTGCCAAAAGGGGCGTTGCTCCGTAGACTGTGCCCACCGCCGGGCTTCCGAGGCACGGTTTGGTCGTTGTTCACAATGAGGTGACACTATGGGCGAAATCCTTTCCATGGATGTTCCGCCGCAGAAGCCTTCCCGGAAACGGGTACGCCTTTTGCTGGCCGTGGCTGTTCTGTTGCTGGCCCTGCTTCTGGCCGGTCTTGCCCTTCTCTGGCTTTCCGGTTCTTCCGTACAGAGTCGCTGGGCCGCGCTGGATGCGGAGAGTCAGGTGTTGACGGCGCCGTACAGCGCTCCCGTGGAAAGCGTGTTTGTGAATGAGGGTATGCGCGTCAGCAGCGGGCAGGCCCTGTTGCGTCTGAGCAACGAGGCGTTGTTGCGTCGGCAGGAGCAGGCCGGGCACGATTTGCGCGCGCTGCGTTCCGACATGGTACAGCGCGAAGTGGCCGCAGAGCGCCTGCAACGCGCGCAGGCGGCGTGGGAAGGCATGGTGTCGCGTCTGAGCATTGCGCGCCATGAGGAAGCGTTGCGCGCGCGGGAGCGCGAGCAGAAGAGCGTGGAGCATGTGCGCGCCCAGCTGGCGCTGCGCGGCATGGCGGCGTCCGGCGGCCCCGCCTATGAGACGGCGTCCCGCAAGGAGGCTGAGGCCCGTGCCGCCCTGGAGCAGGCCACAAAGCGTTTTGAACAGGCCAATCAGGAACGGGCCGAGGCCGAACGGGACGTCATGGCGCTGCGCGACGAGATTCAGAAGGCAAAGCGGGTGGCCGGTCCCGCGGCGGGCGCGACGACGCCTTCCGGCGGAAGTCTGCCGTCCGTGGACGGCGTGCTGACCAGCGCGCAGGATGGTCTTGTGCTGCGCGTGCAGACGGCGCAGGGACAGACCGTCCAGCGGCAGCAGCCGCTGATGGAAATCATTCCCTCGTCCAGCGACCACTGGTGGGTTCTGGCCTATTTCCCGGCCGAGCAGTCCGGCATACTGCGTCAGGGCATGCCCTGCCGCGTGATCATCGGCGGCAGCAAGGAAACGCTGGACGGCGAAATCGAGGAGCTGGCTCCGGCGGAATCGCTGAATATGCCGGATCAGCGGGAGGGGCCGCGCGAAAACGTCATTCCCGCCAAGATTCGCGTTCCCGGCGTGGACATGCTGGCCAAGGGCTGGAAGCCCGGTCAGCCCGCCGTGTGCGAAGTAGAGACGGGCTTCTTCCGCTAGGGCCTGTTGACACTAATATTCCTGTTTATTTCAAATAAATAGAAAATGTAGGCGACACATAGTCTTTGAAAAGGACTTGCCGCCTGGCCTGTGCCCCTCTGAAAAAGCGCGTTGGGGGAAGGATGGGGGGCCTGGGGGAAGAATTACGGGAACGCCTTTCCTGCGGAAAGGCTGGGCCCCTTGTGCGCCGGCCGCGACCGAAGGCGGCCGCAGGCCGTGCCCGTTGCGACGAAGGAAGCTACGGGCATCGACAGCAGAGATAAGGGGGGTCCCTTCCCCCTAGAAGAACGATTTAGAGCAATTTCAGTTTGAAACGCACTGCATTTCAAACTGAAATTGCTCTGACCGGGCCGATAAACCGTGCGGCCGTTGCCCGCAGCAGGGGCGACGGCGGATTTCTTGCGCCGCCGCGGCGACGCCTTCCGGGGAAGGGACGGACCCGTTTCCCCTGAAGTCGTTTTTTTGAGGATCTGTATGGAACAGCTTCATCAGCTTGTCATTCTCTTTCTTCTGGCCATTGCCGTCAGCCTTGTGTGCAACAAGTTGAAAATCATGCCCATGGTGGGCTTTCTGCTGACGGGCGTCTTGTGCGGACCTTCCATGCTGGGACTGGTGGAGGATCAGGAGATCATCAACCAGATTGCCGAACTGGGCGTGGCCATGCTGCTTTTCACCATCGGCATCGAATTGTCGGTGGATGCGCTCAACCGGCTGAAACGTCCGGTCTTCATGGGCGGCAGTTTGCAGATCGGCCTGACGGTGGCCTTTGTCGCGCTGGCCTGCTGGCTGGGGGGCACGACCATTCAGTCGGGCATCTTCTGGGGGTGTCTGGCGGCGCTGTCCTCCTCGGCCATCGTACTGCAAATCTTCCAGAAGAAGGGATACACCAGCACGCCCGTGGGGCGCATCACACTGGCGATTCTCGTGTTTCAGGACATCATGGTCGCGCCGTTCATGCTGTGCGTGCCCCTGCTGGGCGGCGCGCTGACGCTCTCCCTGACGGAAGCGCTCTTTGCCGTGTGCAAGGTGGTGGCCGTACTCGGCGGGGTGCTGCTGGCGGCCCATTTCGGACTTGCCCGCCTCATGGACGCCGTCATGGCCACGCGGGCGCGGGAAATCCTGCTGATGACGACGCTTGCTCTCTGCTTCGGCATTGCGACCCTTACGGAGTCGCTGGGGCTGTCCTTTTCGCTGGGGGCATTTCTGGCCGGGCTGCTTCTGGCCCGTTCGCCCTACAGTATGAGCGTCGTTTCCGGGATTCTGCCCTACAGGGATATTTTCCTCAGCCTCTTTTTCATTTCCGTGGGCATGATGCTTGATGTGGGTTTCTTTTTGAGCCACATGGGCACTATTCTTGCTTTTACGGCCGTCTTCATCGTGGTGAAGTTTCTGCTTTCGCTGCCTGCGGCGCTCATGCAGGGCTATCCCCTGCATACGGCCGTCTTCAGCGGTCTTGCGCTGGCGCAGGTGGGGGAATTTTCCTTCGTGCTGGCGGCCTCCGGTCTGTCTCTCCATCTTTTCAGCATGGAGGAATATCAGCTTTTTCTGGCTGCCAGTGTTCTGACCATGATGCTGACGCCGCTGCTCATCTCCCTTGCGCCGCGCATTTCCGGGGCCATCGTCCGCCGGCGCAAGATCAGGGAAGAAGCGGAGGCGGAAACGTCGTCGTCCTCCTGTGCGCTGCATGATCATCTGATTATCGTGGGGTTCGGCATCAGCGGCAAGCATCTTGCGCTGGTGGCCAGGGAATCCGGCATTGCCTACAATATTCTGGAAATGAATCCCGATACGGTGCATCGCTACAAGGATACGGAACCGATCATGCACGGCGACGCCTCCCAGCCGGTGGTGCTGGAGCATCTCGGCGTGGACAAGGCCCGCGTGCTGGCCATCATCATTTCCGATCCGGCGGCCGTGCGGGCCATTACCGAGGAAGCCCGCGGCATGAATCCCAATCTCTTTATCGTGGCGCGGACGCGATTCGTGACGGAGGTGGCTCCCCTGCGCCGTCTGGGCGCGGATGTCGTCATTGCCGAGGAATTCGAATCTTCCATCGAGGTGTTCAGTCAGGTATTGTCGCGCTACCTTGTGCCGCAGCAGAATATCGAGGCCTTTTCCGCTCGTCTGCGGCGGGCTAATTACCGCATGATTCGCCGTATGAGCGCCGGTGTCAGCAATCTTTCGGAAATGGTGGATCGCCTGCCGGATATAGGCGTGCAGGCTGTCCGCCTGTGCGCGGATTCGCCCTTGTGCGGGGTACGGCTTTGCGAAAGCGATTTGCGGCGCGGGCATGGCCTGACGGTGGTGGCCATACTGCGCGACAAGGAAATGATCGCTACGCCTGATCCTGAATGCGTTCTTTGCGCCGGGGACGTGCTGTATCTCTTCTCCTCGACGGAGAAACTTCTGGCCGCGCGTCCGCTCTTCGGCGGGAGCGTGCAGGAAGGCGCGGGACAGCAGACGCAGCCCGCATAGAGCGTTTTATCTTTGAAAAAAGGTGAAACGCGCGGCGGCGGCACAGCGCCGCCCGGCCCGAAGCGGGCGGAAAAACTGCATTTCAAACTGAAATTGTTCTAAGCGGCCTTGCGCGCGTCGGGGGCATGGGTTCCCCGGCTTATCCCGGAGCGTTGCCGCAAACAGGAGCGCCTGCTTTACGACGGTGGGAAACCGTCGTAA
>CAJMRA010000238.1 GCA_905215675.1 uncultured bacterium
GCCGTGCCCGTTGCGACGAAGGAAGCTACGGGCATCGACAGCAGAGATGAGGGGGGTCCCCTCCCCCTGAATCTCAACCCTCAACCCATTTCAAAGATAAAATGCCCCAGAAGGACAAAGGAAGGCCGGACAGCCCGCCATGCGGCGGATTGTCCGGCCCCTTGTATTTGTCGGCCTGCGGCAAGCCCGACGGAAACGGCTATTTTTTCTTGAGCATGATGTCAAGAATGACCTTGTCGGCCTCCCGCATGCCGGAGGAGCCGAGACGCCCGAGATTGGCGATGCAGGCTTCGATATCGTCGTCCACGATACCTTCCCGGCCGGGCACGGATTTGCCGTCCATGGCCAGCATGACGGCCTGCAGGCCCGCCGTCACGGCGGATGCCACCTTAAGGGCGCAACTGCTCTTGGCGCCGTCGCAGATCATGCCCGCCATGTCGCCGACCATGTTGCGGATGGTGCGCTCCATTTCCGGCAGGCCGCCGCCCAGCAGCAGCACGATACCGCAGGCGGCCGCCGTGCCCGCCACCATGGCCCCGCAGTGGGCGGACAGACGGCCCAGATGATGCTTGATGTGAATGGACGTCAGGTGACTGGCAATCAGGGCGCGCACCAGTTCCTCGTCGCTTTTGCCCAGACGCACCGCGCAGGCCACGACCGGCATGGTGCAGGTGATGCCCTGATTACCGCTGCCCGAATTGCTCATGACGGCCATCTGTACCCCGGCCATGCGGGCGTCGGCAGCGGCGGCCGTCAGCTTGATGGCGAACGTAGCCATATCGTCGGACAGGATGTTCCGATGGATGCGATCATCCATGGACCGGCCCACGCCGAGGCCGTATTCCCTGCGCAGACCTTCTTCCGCCACGGAACGATTCATGCGCGCGGCTTCCAGAATAAAGGAAAGCTCCTCCAGCGGCGCGTGCACGGCAAAATCATACACGCGCGCCAGCGACAGCGGCCAGGGCGCGTCGCCCTGCCCGTACGCGGCATCGTCCGTATCCCGGCCGAAGATCAGCGCGCCATCCTTCCAGACGCGCGTGATGTTGTCGTGACTGTCGCGAAGTTCCGCCCTGGCGCTGGATTCTCCGGCATAGGCCGTCACGGCGCAATACAGGAGAATATCGTTATCCGGCAGGGCCAGTTCCACGGCGTCGCCCGCGGCCATGGCGCACGCCTGCCGCGCCCGCTGCGGATCGAGATCCCGCAGGCATTCCAGCCCGAGCGCGCTCCTGCCCGCCAGCGCCCCGGCCGCGGCGGCCACGCCGAGACCGCACTCGCCCGTCCCCGGCACGACCACGCCCATACCGTTTTTCAGCAAGTTGGGGCTGACCTCCACGTAGAGGCGCTCGGGAACCTGTCCCAGCGCCTCGGCCGCCCGCGCCGCCGCCAGGGCGACGGCAATGGGCTCGGTGCAGCCCAGCGCGGGAACAACCTCCTTGCGCAACAGGGCGAGAATGGATTGCCTCTCCGAAAGAGAAAGACTCATGCCTGCTCCGAGGGATTTTGCAGCGAATCAAGTTCGCAATTACGGTTGAAGATGCCTTCCAGCATCAGGGTCAACGCGCCGTCGCCGGTCACGTTGCAGGCCGTGCCGAAGCTGTCCTGCAGGGCAAAGATGGCGATGAGCAGGGCCACGCCGTTCTGATCGAAACCGAGCACGCCCGTCACGATGCCCAGCGACGCCACGACCGTTCCCCCGGGGACGCCGGGAGCGCCCACCGCAAAAATGGCCAGCAGCACGCAGAACAGCAGCATGGTGCCCACACTCGGCAGCGCGCCGTAAAGAATCTGGCTCAGGGTCATGACAAAGAAGGTTTCCGTCAGGACGGAACCGCACAGATGCACGGTCGCGCCCAGCGGCACCATGAATTCCACCATGGTTTTGCTCAGCACGCGGGACTTGCGGGCGCAGGACAGCGCCACGGGCAGCGTGGCCGCGCTGGACATGGTGCCCACGGCCGTCAGATAGGCGGGCATGTAGTGGCGGAAGACTTCCCGGGGGCTGCGGCCGGAAATCAGGCCGCCGAGTCCGTACAGGACGGCCAGCCAGATGAAATGCCCCACCAGCACGATCAGCACCATGCTGATGAACACGGGAAGATGGCGGCTCAGCGAACCTTCATAGGACAGGCCCATGAAGGACAGACCCACGAAGAAGGGAAGCACGGGAATGAGCACATGCGCCACAAGCATGGTCATGACGCGTTCCAGTTCCCCGAAAAGGCGGCTCATGGTCTCGGACTTCGTCCAGGCGATGGCCACGCCGAAGACCAGCGCCAGCGTCAGGGCGCTCATGACGCTGAACAGCGGCGGAATGTCCAGACGGAACACCATTTCCGGCAGCTTGCGCAGGGTTTCGGTACTGGTGGCGATGGACAGGTGATCAATCAGCGCGTAACCGGCACAGGTGGAAAAGAGGGCCGCGCCGAGAGACGAAATGTAGGCCAGCAGCACGCCCGTCACCAGAATCTTGCTGGCATTCTGCCCGAGGCGCACGATGGCGGGCGTGATGAAGCCGACAATGACCAGCGGCACCAGGAAGAAAATGATCTGGCCGAAGATGTGGCGTATGGACACGACCACGTGCATGACGCTTTCATTGGCCACGAACCCCAGCAGCGCGCCGAGAACGATGCCGCCGAGCAGTTTGATAATCAGAGACAAATCGCCCACTTTTGCCATAGGAAAACCTCCTTCCTGCCGACGCCTTCACCCTTCCGCCCCATTCCGGCGGCCACAGGCCCGCCGCAGACAGAAAACAGCCCGGCCATTCCACCTTGGCACAAAAGCGCGGCCCCCGCAATACGGCGACAAAAAAACGCCCGCCTCCCCGAAAGAATGCGCGAAGGAGGCCGACGCATCTTGACAATCCGCCTTCCAGAGGCAAGGCTTGGACAAAAGCGGCGCGCGCCCCGCGCGCGTCCCCCGAAATTTTCCGCCTCCGTCCGCAATAAGGAGTTGTTTATGAAAGTGCTGGTAACGCCGCGTTCTTTCGGCAAAACGGACCCGACGCTCTTTGATCGTCTGCGCGCCGCGGGCATCGAATACAGCCGCAACGATACGGGCGGCATTCTGGATGCCGCGGCCATGAAGGAGCGCCTTGCCGACTGCGAAGGCCTTATCGTGGGCGTGGACCCGGTATCCGCCGACGTGCTGGCCGCGGCCCCCGGACTCCGGGCCGTCGCCAAGTACGGCGTGGGACTGGACAATATCGATCTTGCGGCCTGCGAAGCGCGCGGCATCAAGGTGTCCCGGACGCTGGGCGCGCCCACCGAAGCCGTAGCCGACTATACGCTGGCCCTCATGCTGGCCGTGGCGCGCAAGGTGCCGCTCATCGACGCTCGCTGCCGTCACAAGGACTGGAGCAAGATCACCGGTACGGATCTTTTCGGCGCGACGCTGGGCATCGTCGGTCTCGGCAGCATCGGCAAGGCCGTGGCTCGCCGCGCCCGCGGCTTTTCCATGAAGATACTGGCGCACGATCCGTTCTGGGACGAGGCCTATGCCGCGGAAAACGGCATTGAACGCGCCGATCTGGAGCGTATCTGCCGCGAAGCCGATTTCATCAGCCTGCATACGGTGCTGGACGACGGCACCCGCCACATGATCGACGCCGCCCATCTGGCCATGATGAAACCCTCGGCCATACTCGTCAATACGGCGCGCGGCGGCCTCATCGACGGCGCGGCCCTGCTGACGGCCCTGAAGGAAGGGCGCATCTACGGCGCCGGACTCGACGTATTCGAACAGGAACCGCCCGCGGAAGAAGGCTGGTACACGCTGGACAATCTGGTCATGGGCTCGCACTGCTCCTCGTCCACGCCCGGTTCGTCCAACACCATGGGCCGCATGGCCGTCGACAATCTGCTGAGAGACCTCGGCCTCGGCGATCCCCGGAACGCCTAGGGCATTTTCAGGTTGAAACGCTGCGCGTTTCAAACCATACAGCCTGTCGTTTCGCGGAAAAAACGCGCTTTTTCCGCTCACTTTTGGCCGGGCGGCGCTGTGCCGCCGCCCCGCGTTTCATCTTTGAAAAAGCGGAAATCCCGCAGACAAAAACGGCGGAAGGATGTCCTTCCGCCGTGTGTGTGTGCGCCTTTCGGGGCCGCGGTACATGTCGGTGAGCATGTCCAAGTCTTGGCTGGAAAGCGGCTTGTCG
>CAJMRA010000239.1 GCA_905215675.1 uncultured bacterium
GTGCGCTAGCCAAGGGGGTTCCCTTCCCCCCGGAAGAAAGTTTTAGCCCTAAAGGAACGACAAAGGGGCCGTTGTTCTTCCTGGGGAGGTGGAAAGAACAACGGCCCCTTTGTATGCGGCGCGGCGACCCGATGCCGCCGCGTCGCGGGTTGGCTTGTGACGACTAACCGCCGACCAGTTGCATGGCCATCTGCGGCAGGGAGTTGGCCTGCGAGAGCATAGCCACGGCCGTCTGCGTCAGCACCTGCTGGCGGGTGAATTCCGTCATTTCCGTGGCGACGTCCACGTCGCGGATGCGGGATTCGGCGGCCTGCAGGTTTTCGGCCTGCACGTTCAGGTTGGTGATGGTGTTTTCAAGACGGTTCTGGAGCGCGCCGAGGTGGGCGCGGACCTTGTCCTTCTCGATAATGGCGTTGTTGATGGCGTCCAGAGCCAGCTGGGCGTCTTCCTGCGTGGCTACGGTCCGACCGGCCGCGTCATACTTGGTTTCCAGCGCCACGGACATGCTGTGCAGGGCGTCATAAATGGCTGTCGTGGCGGCATCTGTTTCATCGCCCGTAGCGCCAGCGTTTCCCATGTCTGTCAGATATTGAGTGATTTCTGTCAGACTCCAGGCTGTGCCGTGGACACCGCCGGCACCATCCCCGAAGCTCTGCTTTGTCGCGTCAATGGTACCATTGGGAAGAACATTGCCATCCGCATCAAGCCGCTCCGGATCGCCGTCGGACCAGGAGTTTACCAGCGCGCGGGTGTAGGCGTACAGGACCTTTTGCTGATCGCTGTCGGACATGGCAAGATATTCGGCCGTGTCCGCCGGAGGCATGTTTTCCGAAGGCAACCCCTTGCCGTAGAACTGCTTTTCCTGCTCGGACAGGGCGCTCCAATCGGCAGCAAGCTGTCCTACCGTGGTGTTATTGCCCTTGAGAGCAGTTTCCAGCGCATAAATCTTGTCGGAGAACGCCTTAACAAGCGTCTGAATATTGTCATAGGCCCACTGTTCGCCTTCGGAGCCCCGGTCCCAGCCCTTCATGTTCTTTTCAAGATTGGCCTTGAATTCGGAGATGATGCGATCCCGGTCTTCTTCATAGGTGGAGGCGTTGCCGAGGCCGAGAGCCTGCGCGGTCACGTCGCCGATTTCGATATAGTAGTAGTCTTCGGCGGAATCGTTGCCGGTCCCGAAGTGAACCTTCAGCGCGCCGGTGGCGGTCATCTGGCTGCCGTCATGCACGCCGGACAGCGTGCCGTCCAGCAGCTTGATGCCGTTGAAGTCGGTGGCATTGGCGATACGGGTGATTTCCGACGCCATCTGCTGATATTCGGATTCGATCATCAGACGCTGAGTGGAGTCGTACGTACCGGTAGCGGCCTGTTCGGCCAGTTCCTTCATGCGGATCAGCTTTTCGTCGATGACGCCCATGGCGCCGTCGGCCGTCTGAATGAGGGAAATGGCGTCGTTGGCGTTGCGCGCGCCCTGCTGCAGGGCGGCAATGTCGGCGCGCTGCAATTCGCTGATGGCCAGACCGGCGGCGTCGTCGGCGGCGGAGTTGATGCGCATGCCGGTGGACAGGCGCTGCGTGGACGTGCTCAGGTTGCTGTAGTGGGCGTTCAGGTTACGCGCCACATTGGCGGCCATCATATTGTGATTGACGACAAGACTCATATGTTCCTCTCCATGAACTTCTGTAGTTGCTGCCTTCTTCGCTCGCCCGGCGCGGCCCTGCCCGAAGGCTGCGCCGACGCGTCATGAACCGGAAGGAGGCGGTACGCGATGCCGGGCGTGCGCGTTCCCTGCGCTGTCCGGCCGCTGTTGTTTCCTGTATGCGGGGCGGCGCGGCAGTCCTATGCCGCCGCGCCGCGGTCTTTGTCAGATGGACTAACCGCCGACCAGCTGCATGGCCATCTGCGGCAGGGAGTTGGCCTGCGAGAGCATGGCCACGGCCGTCTGCGTCAGAATCTGCTGGCGGGTGAATTCCGTCATTTCCGTGGCGACGTCCACGTCACGGATGCGGGATTCGGCGGCCTGCAGGTTTTCGGCCTGCACATTCAGGTTGGTAATGGTGTTTTCGAGACGGTTCTGGATGGCGCCGAGGTGCGCGCGGACCTTGTCCTTTTCCACGATGGCGTTGTTGATGGCTGTCAGGGCAAGCTGCGCGTCTTCCTGCGTGGCAATGGTCCGTCCGGCGGCGTCGTACTTGGTTTCCAGCGCCACGGACATAGTGTGCAGGGCATTGTAGATGGCGTTGGTCGTCGCAGCCTCGGCTTCGTCGCCGGCAGGCGGAACCATGGCGGCACCAGCGGCCCGAGCAATAGCCACAACGCCGGGGATGCCCGTGAGGCTCATACCCGTACCGGCAGCGCCATCGCCGAAGCTCTGCTTTGTCGCGTCAATGACGCCATTAGGAAGAATCTCGCCATTTGCATCAAGCCGCTCGGGGTCGCCGTCGGACCAGGAGTTCACCAGCGCGCGAGTGTAGGCATACAAGACCTTCTGCTGGTCGCTGTCGGACATGGCATTGAAGGTAGCCGAGTCCAGCGGCGGCATGTTTTCCGAAGGCAGACCGCGACCGTAGAATTGCTTTTCCTGCTCGGACAGGGCATTCCAGTCAGCAGCCAAGGCCGCTGCACCTACCCCCCTATTATTCTTCAGAGCATCTTCGATGGAGTAGATCTTTGTGGTGAACTCCGTCACCAGCCTACCGATCTGGCCATAGGCGGCCTTCTGCCAGGCATTGCCGCGATCCCAGCCCTTCATGCTCTTTTCGAGCTGGCTCTTGTATTCGGCGATGATACGTTCGCGGTCTTCGGTGTAGGTGGAGGCGCTGCCGAGGCCGAGGGCCTGGGCGGTCACGTCGCCGATTTCGATGTAGTAGTAGTCTTCGGCGGAGTCGTTGCCGGTACCGAAGTGGACCTTGAGCGCGCCGGTGGACGTCATCTGGCTGCCGTCATGCACGCCGGAGAGCGTACCGTCCAGCAGCTTGGTCCCGTTGAAGTCGGTGGCATTGGCGATACGGGTGATTTCCGACGCCATCTGCTGATATTCGGATTCGATCATCAGACGCTGAGTGGAGTCGTACGTACCGGTAGCGGCCTGTTCGGCCAGTTCCTTCATGCGGATCAGCTTTTCGTCGATGACGCCCATGGCGCCGTCGGCCGTCTGAATGAGGGAAATGGCGTCGTTGGCGTTGCGCGCGCCCTGCTGCAGGGCGGCAATGTCGGCGCGCTGCAATTCGCTGATGGCCAGACCGGCGGCGTCGTCGGCGGCGGAGTTGATGCGCATGCCGGTGGACAGGCGCTGCGTGGATGTGCTCAGGTTGCTGTAATGAGCATTCAGATTGCGCGCCACATTGGCGGCCATCATATTGTGATTGACGACAAGACTCATGTTGTATCCTCCCCATGGATCGATTGTTGTCGGTTGCCTCTTTTTATCCAATATGCGTGCCAGTCCTTAAAAACCAATGTGTTACAGAAATAACCGATCTTGGTCGTCAATTTTTTCCTAGTGACGTCCCGCACAGGGGAATCTGGTTTTTTAACCATATAATATATTGTATTTATTAGTATTATTTCACAACTCCCTCCGGTTCATCACGCTGACGCTCCGGGAGGGGACGGGAGAAGGAGGGGGGAAAGTTTTGCTTGGCAGTCCGGGGAGTTGTTTCCGAGCGGAGGGGAAACGAAAAGGCCCTGTTCCTTGAGAGGAACAGGGCCTTTGGGTCGTGCGCGGGGGGAATGTCTTGCCGCCTGTATGCGCGTGCGGGGTGGAGGACCGGGGGAAAGGGCAGGAAACGGCCGCCATGGGCAAAGTCTGCCCGGTGGGCATGATAGAACGTTTTTTCCTTCTCAAAGGTGAAACGCTCTAACGGAAGGACGGGCGGGCGCGTCGCCGGGAACGCTCATCCTCCCGCAAACGCGTTTTGGGGAAGGTGGGGGGAGCCCGAGGGGGGAGGGAACCCCTTTTTTCGCGTCAGTGAAAAGGGGTTCCCTCCCCCCTCGGCCTTCCTCGGCCTTTTGCTCCCTTCATCCCTCCCCCTTGCCCCTTCGCCCCGCCGCTGGGTGAAAAAAGGAGCCGCCTGGGGCTGCGGGAGCGGGGATGGCCGGGCGCGCGGGCATTGCCGGGGCGGGAGCCGCTGAAATACGTTGTATGATTTAATCAT
>CAJMRA010000240.1 GCA_905215675.1 uncultured bacterium
ACTGTAAATCTGTCGTCGTAAGACTTCGGTGGTTCAAATCCACCCCCCTCCACCATAACGGCAGACAGCAAGGGGACACCATGAACAACGAAACGCCCACCGCCCTTGTGACCGGCGGCTCCCGCGGCATCGGCCGCGCCATTGCCCAGACCCTCGCCCGCGACGGCTTTCAGGTCATTCTCACCTATGTGAGCCGTCCCGAAGAAGCGGAGTCCGTGGCCGCCGCCATCGTCGAGGCGGGCGGACAGGCGCGCGCCTGCAAGCTCAACGTGGGCGATCCCCGGGCCGTGGTCGACTTTTTCGCCGACGAGATCAAGGACAAGGTCAATCTTGCCGTACTCGTCAACAATGCGGGCATCACCAAGGACGGCTTTCTGGTACGCATGAAGGACGAGGACTTCGACGCCGTCCTGGACGTGAACCTGCGCGGCGCGTTTGTCTGCACGCGCGAAGCCGCCAAAATCATGACAAAAAAACGTTGCGGCCGCATCGTCAACATTTCTTCGGTCGTGGGCCAGATGGGCAACGCCGGGCAGATCAATTACGCCTCCGCCAAGGCCGGACTGCTGGGCCTGACCAAGTCGTGCGCCAAGGAACTGGCCGCGCGCAACATCACGGTCAACGCCGTGGCCCCCGGTTTCATCGAAACCGACATGACGGCATCCCTGTCCGACGAGGTGCGCGCCGAGTATGCCAAGGCCATTCCGCTCAAACGCATGGGCACGGCGCAGGAAGTTGCCGACGCCGTCGCCTTTCTGGCTTCGGACAAGGCCTCGTACATCACGGGGCAGGTGCTTGCCGTCAACGGCGGCATGTACTGCTGAACGCCGTTTTTTCCGCCGCCGCAAGGCGGCAGGGCGGCCCAGTGTCGCCACAATAACCTCATGGAGGAAGACACAATGTCCGATATCGCTGAAAAAGTGAAAAAAATCATCGTGGATCAGCTGGGCGTGAGCGCCGACGAAGTCAAGCCCGAAGCGTCCTTTGTGGACGACCTCGGCGCCGATTCCCTTGATCTGACCGAACTGATCATGGCCATGGAAGAGGAATTCGACATCGAAATCGCCGATGACGACGCCCAGAAGATTCTCAAGGTGCAGGACGCCATCAGCTATATCGAAGCCAAGAAAGGTTAATCGCCGTTTTTCGTCCGTGTGCTCCGAATCCTTTCGGAGCACACGGCGCTTTTTCATGCAGGGCAGCATTGCCAAGGAGCATCCATGAGCCGCACTCGTGTTGTGATTACCGGCGTTGCCGGCGTTACCCCGCTTGCCAACGACATTGAAACCACCTGGCGTCGTCTTGTCGCCGGTGAATCGGGCATCGCCCCCATCACGCTGTTCGATACGACGCAGTACGATTCGCGCATTGCCGGGGAAGTGAAGGACTTCAATCCCGAAGCCTATATGCCCGCCAAGCAGGCGCGCCGCATGGATCGCTTCACCCAGTTTGCCGTGGCTTCCGCCAAGATGCTTCTGGAAGACGCCTCCCTGGTCATTTCCGACGATAATGCCGCCGACATCGGTATCATTCTGGGTATCGGCCTCGGCGGTCTCCAGACCATCGAGACCTATCACAGCAAATTGCTTGCCGGAGGTCCCGGCAAGGTGTCGCCCTTCATGATTCCCATGCTCATTTCCAATATGGGCCCGGGACAGATTGCCATCATGACCGGCATCAAGGGCCCCAACGTCGTCACCACCACGGCCTGTGCCTCGGCGCTCCACGGCATCGGCTCCGCCTTCAGCGAAATTCTGCTGGGCCGCATTTCCGGGGCCGTCACCGGCGGCGTGGAAGCCACCGTCACCCCGCTGGGCGTCGCGGGCTTCACGGCCCTGAAGGCGCTCTCCACCCATTACAACGACAGGCCGCAGCAGGCTTCCCGTCCCTTTGACGGCGAACGCGACGGCTTCGTCATCGGCGAGGGCGCGGGGCTGCTCTATATTGAAACGCTGGAAAGCGCGCAGCGGCGCGGCGCGAAAATCTATGCCGAACTGCTCGGCTACGGCGCGTCCGACGACGCCTATCACATGACCGCGCCCAGCGGCGACGGCGAAGGCATGGCCCGCGCCATGCGCAACGCGCTCAAGGATGCCGGCATCGCTCCCGAAGCCATCGGCCACATCAACGCGCACGCCACGTCCACCAAGCTGAACGACGCCACGGAAACCAAGGCCATCAAGGCCGTTTTCGGCGCGCACGCTCCCAAAATCAAGATTTCCGCCACCAAGTCCATGACGGGGCATCTGCTCGGCGCGTCCGGCGGTATCGAAACCGTCTTTACGGCGCTGGCCCTGCACCATCAGACCGTGCCCGGCACCATCAATCTGACGCATCCCGATCCGGAATGCGATCTGGATTACACGTCCCACGGTTCCGAGCAGACGTCGTTTGAATATGCCATGTGCAACTCCTTCGGCTTCGGCGGCACCAATGCCAGCCTTGTGCTGAAGAAGTGGACGGACTAGAGCAATTTCCGTTTGAGCGCAACGCGTTTCAAACGGAAATTGTTCCGGGGCTGTTCCGGCCGCGCGAAAAGGGCTTCTGCCGACCCCGCCCGCAGCGGCCGCTTTTCGCCCGCGTACCCTTTTTTCGGTCTTCTGACAGCCGTGAAGGAAAAAGACGTTCTGATTGGCGCAGCAAAACGTTTTTTCCTTTGCGGCTCTTCTCTTTCCCCGATGCGCTTCTGCTTCATCAGGAATGAGCGTCGCCGCCCGCAGCGGCCGACGCCGCCCGCGGAACGGGGCTGTCCCCGCCTGCCGCGGCGCGTCTCCTTTTTCCCCTTTTCTCCGTCAAGGAAACGAGAGCATGGACGAACTGTTGCTGCAAGACCCGGAACTGGCCCGCGCGATCATTCTGGAATCCGATCGCCAGATGAGCAAACTGGAACTCATCGCGTCGGAAAATTTCGTCTCGGCGGCCGTGCGTGAAGCGCAAGGCAGCGTACTGACCCACAAATATGCCGAAGGCTACCCGGGCAAGCGCTATTATGGCGGTTGCGAATTTGTGGACATGGCCGAACAGCTCGCCATTGACCGCGCCCGCCGGATCTTCGGCTGCGACTACGTCAATGTGCAGCCCCACTCCGGTTCGCAGGCCAACATGGCCGCCTACCTGTCCTGCATCGCCCCCGGCGCGACCATTCTCGGCATGAATCTGAGCCACGGCGGGCATCTGACCCACGGCAGCCCCGTCAACTTCTCCGGCCGCCTGTTCAAGATTGTTTCCTACGGCGTGCAGCGCGAAACCGGCCGCATCGATTATGACGAAGTGGCCCGCCTCGCCCGCGAACACAAGCCCGACGTCATCATGGCCGGCGCAAGCGCCTATCCCCGCAAGATCGACTTTGCCCGCTTCCGCGCCATTGCCGACGAAGTGGGCGCCGTGCTCATCGTCGATATGGCCCACATCGCCGGACTTGTGGCCGCCGGAGAACACGAAAGCCCCATTCCGCACGCGCACATCACCACGACGACCACGCACAAGACCCTGCGCGGTCCCCGCGGCGGCATGATCCTTTCGGACGAAAGCCGCGCCAAGGCGCTGAACAGCCAGATATTCCCCGGCATTCAGGGCGGCCCGCTCATGCACATCATCGCCGCCAAGGCCGTGGCCTTCGGCGAGGCCCTGCGCCCCGCGTTCAAAAAGTATCAGCATCAGGTGGTGCTCAACGCCGCCGCGCTTGCCGCCACGCTCATGGACGCCGGTTTTCAGCTGGTTTCCGGCGGCACGGACAATCACCTCATGCTGGTGGATCTGACCAACAAGGACATCACCGGCAAGGACGCGGAACACGCGCTCGACGCCGCGGGCATTACGGTCAACAAGAACACCGTTCCCTTTGAAACCCGCTCCCCCTTCGTGACCTCGGGCATCCGCCTCGGCAGCGCGGCCCTGACCACGCGCGGCATGAAGGAAGACGACATGCGCGCCGTCGGCGGCTTCATCATTGAAGCGCTCGAAAAGCGCAACGATGCGGCGGCCCTGTCCGCCCTGAGCGGTCGCGTGGCCGAATTTGCCCGCAGCTTCCCGCTCTTTGCCTGGTAGGCCGCCCGAACGCGACCGATCCCGGCATCATTCGCCCTTTAGGCGTGTTGACACTACATCGTTTTTCTGGGGGGAAGGAAACCCCCTTGGCTAGCGCACAAGGGT
>CAJMRA010000241.1 GCA_905215675.1 uncultured bacterium
GGGAAGGAAACCCCCTTGCGCGCTAGCCAAGGGGGTTTCCTTCCCCCCGGAGAAGACCCGGTCAGGCCCGCCTGGCTACTCCCGTTCCTTGCGGGGCTGATAGGTGCACAGGGGTTCCGGGGCCATGTGGTTGCCGCTCATGCTGTAGGCGCGGGCGCGGCAGCCGCCGCAGACCTTGTGGAACTCGCAGACGCCGCATTTACCCTCGTAGCACTTCTGATCGCGGAACTGCTTGAAATAGGCGCTGTTGCGCCAGATTTCCGGGAAGGGCGTCTCGCGGACGTTGCCGCAGTTCAGCTCCAGATAGCCGCAGGGCTGCACCTGTCCCGTATGGCTGATGAAGCAGAAGCCGGTGCCGCCCAGACAGCCGCGCGTCAGGGCGTCCATGCCGAAGGTCGCGGGCGTGACGCTGACGCCTTCCTCGTGGGCCCGTTGCCGCATGATGCGGTAGTAGTGGGGCGCGCAGGTGGCCTTGAGGTGCATGGACGTGGTTTTGCGGAAGTCATACAGCCAGTGGAGCACGTCTTCGTATTCCTCGGCGGTGATGACCTGATCCGCCAGTCCGGCCGCCCGGCCCATGGGCACCAGCAGGAAGATGTGCCAGGCCGCCGCGCCGATGCGCTCGCACAGCTCGAAGATTTTCTTGAAGCTGTGCAGGTTGTTGCGCGTGACGGTGGTATTGATCTGAAAGGGCAGCCCGGCGTCCTTGAGGTAGCCGATGCCCCGCATGCTGGCGTCGAACGCGCCGGGCACGCCGCGGAAGGCGTCATGACTGGCGGCGTCCGCGCCGTCAATGGAGATGGAGCAGCGATCCACGCCCGCTTCCTTGAGGCGGCGGGCGTTTTCGGGCGTGATCAGGGTTCCGTTGGGGGAGAAGGCGCAGATCAGCCCCTTGGCGTGCGTATAGGCCACCAGATCATAGACGTCGGCGCGCATCATGGGATCGCCGCCCGTAAAGATGATGATGGGCCTGCCCACCTGGGGGAAGGTGTCGATCAGGGCCTTGGCCTCCTCGGTGGAAAGCTCGCCGGGATAGGGTTCGGGATGCGCTTCGGCGCGGCAGTGCTTGCAGGCCAGATTGCAGGAGCGCGTCACTTCCCAGGCGATGAGCTTGCAGGCGGGAGAGCCGTCTTCCAGCGTTTTGGGGCCGCCCATGGCCGGATGTCCCTTGCGGGGATCATGCGCGCCCGGATGAGCGCCCGGATGCCCTGCGGGGGCGTGAGCGTGTTCGGTCATCAGCGCACCAGTCCCTTTTCCAGCAGCGTTTCGCTGAAGTAGGTGATCAGCATCTTTGCGCCCGCCCGCTTGAGGCCCAGCAGGCTTTCCAGCATGACGGCCTGTTCGTCGATCCAGCCGTTCATGCCCGCGGCGCGGATCATGGCGTATTCGCCGCTGACCTGATAGGCGCACAGGGGCACGTCCACCGTTTCGCGTACAAGGCGGATGATGTCGGCATACGGCCCGGCGGGCTTGACGATCAGCGCGTCCGCGCCTTCGTCCACGGCGTCGGCGCAGGCTTCCAGCACGGCTTCGCGCCAGTTGCCGGGGTCCATCTGATAGGCCTTGCGGTCGCCGCAGGAGGGCGCGGACTCCGCCGCCTCGCGGAACGGGCCGTAGTAGGCCGAGGCGTACTTGACGGCGTAGCTCATGATGGGCGTCATCGTGTGTCCGGCCTGATCAAGCGCCTCGCGCATGGCGGCAATGCGGCCGTCCATCATGTCGGACGGGGCTACCACGTCCGCGCCCGCCTCCACCTGACTGACAGCCGTCCTGGCCAGCAGCTCCAGCGTGGGATCGTTGAGGACGCGGCCTTCGGGCGTGAGAATGCCGCAGTGGCCGTGGCTCATGTATTCGCACAGGCAGACGTCGGTCATGATCACCAGACGGGGAAAGCGCTTCCGCAGACGGCGCACGGCCTGCTGCACAATGCCGTTTTCGGCATAGGCGCCGCTGGCCTTTTCATCCTTGACCGCGGGAATGCCGAAGATGATGACGGAGGTCAGGCCCTTGTCCACGGCCTTTTCCACCTGCTTTTCCAGTTCGTCCAGCGAAAGCTGGTACTGGCCGGGCATGGCGGAAATTTCCTTGCGGAAATGCTTGTCGTCCGTTTCCACCACGAAATAGGGCATGATCAGATCTTCCACCAGCAGCGGCGGCGTATCGCGCACCAGCGCGCGCAGTTCCGGCGACTGACGCAGACGGCGTCCACGATGAAAATCTCGCAACATGGGAACCTCGATGGTTTGGCAGGTTGTTCCGGCCGGGATGTGTCGGGATATCCGGCATTCAGGTAAGCATTTTATCCGGCCTGTCGTTTCGCGGAAAAAACGCGGTTTTTTCGCTCACTTTGGGCCGGGCGGCGCTGTGCCGCGCCTCGCGTTCCGCCTTTTTCAAAGGTGAAACGCTCCAGCCTTTGAAAAATTCTTGCCCATGGCCTGTGTCCCCTCTGAAAAAGCGCGTTGGGGGAAGGATGGGGGCCTGGGGGGAAGAATTACGGGAACGCCTTTCCTGCGGAAAGGCCTGGCCCTTGCGCGCCAGCCAAGGGAGGTCCCTTCCCCCCGGAAGAACGATTGGCTGCACGCTCCGGCAGAACAGGGCGGAGGGCTGTTCTGTCCGGGTTTCGACGGGAGGGGGCGCGCTTGCGAAAAGGGAAAGGCCCTCCTTGCATGCGCGGCAAAGGGGGCCTTCCCTCCATGGCAGTCGTGTCCGGCTACAGGCCGATTTCCTCGTCGGTCAGATAGCAGGCGGGGTCCTGGGCCCAGATGTCGCCGTAGTAGGCTTCGGCACGGGCGCGGAAGTTGCCGCCGCAGATGCCGAGGAAACGGCACTTGGCGCAGCGGCCGCCCACGTACGCTTTCTTGTCCTTGAGCTTGTGCAGCAGCTCGATGGAGGGATCGTCCCAGATTTGCGAGAAGGGACGCTCCAGCACGTTGCCGAAGGTGTGATTGCGCCAGAACTGATCGGCGTGAACCTGGCCGTCCCAGGAAATGCAGCCGATGCCGCGCCCGGAGTTGTTGCCTTCATTGAATTGCAGCAGTTCGAACACTTCCTCGGCGCGTTTGGGGTCTTCCCGCTTCAGGCGCATCCAGACATAGGGGCCGTCCGCGTGGTTGTCCACGGTCAGGATTTCCTTGGGCTTGCCCGCGTCAAAGCAGGCGCGGGTTTCGTCCATGATCAGATCGAGAACGGCGCGGGTTTCGGCGTGATCAAGGTCTTCCTTGATCAGTTCGGAACCGCGACCGGAATAGACGAGGTGATAGAAGCAGGCGCGGGGTACTTCCAGATCGCGCAGCAGCTGGAAGATGCCGGGAATTTCGGCCACGTTGCGCTTGTTGATGGTGAAGCGCAGGCCGACTTTCAGCCCTTCGGCCTGACAGTTGGCAATGCCTTCCAGCGCCTTTTTGAACGCGCCGGGCACGCCGCGGAAGTGATCGTGCACCGGTTCCAGTCCGTCGAGGGAGATGCCCACGTAGGACAGGCCCACCTGCTTGAGTTCGCGGGCCTTTTCCTTGCTGATCAGGGTTCCGTTGGTGGAAATGACGGCGCGCATTCCCTTGGAGGTGGCGTGGCTGGCCAGTTCCACAAGGTCCTTGCGCACCAGCGGTTCGCCGCCGGAAAAGAGCATCACCGGCGCGCCGTAGGCGGCCAGATCGTCAATCATTTCCTTGGCCTTTTCGGTGGAAATCTGATCGCGGCCGTCTTCTTCCACGGCCTGCGCGTAGCAGTGCACGCATTTGAGATTGCAGCGGCGGGTCATGTTCCAGACCACGACCGGTTTCTTGTCCTTGGAGAATTGCAGCAGATGCGACGGGAGCTGGCCGGAGTGACGGCCGTAACGCAGCGCGTCGGAGGGTTCGACCTGCCCGCAGTACAATTTGGAGATGCCGATCATCGGTTATCCTTGAGCTGTGCCGCCGCCGATGCGGCGGCCCGGGGGTGGCAGAGGGAACCGCGGGGAGAAAGCTCCCCGCGGCATGGCAACAACACGGGAACGCCGGAGCGTTTCCCTTGCAAAGGGATGCCCGGAGCGTCCCGGCCGGAGTATCCCGTCGCTTCGGGGCACGGGATGACCGGCAAAATATGTTTCTTCGGGCCGGGCGGCGCTGTGCCGCCGCCTCGCGTTTCACCTTTTTCAAAGGTG
>CAJMRA010000242.1 GCA_905215675.1 uncultured bacterium
ACACCAACCACCCCCCCACCACAACAAAACAGAAAAATGCTCTAAAAATGCTCTATCTGAGGAAGCGTCGGCGTCCCGGCGGCCGACAAAAGAAAGGGGGAGGCGTCCCGGCGGATACGGACGCTTCCCCCTCGACGATCCCGCAGAATCGCCGCCCTTGCCTGATGCCGCCCGGATGTCCGCACGGCGGGAAGGCGTCAGGCCGGTTCCTTCTTTTCGACGGCAGGCAGCGTGACGCACACCCGCAGTCCCATGTCCGTCCGTTCCACGGTCGCGTCGCCGCCGTGGCGCACGGCGATCTTTTTCACCAGCGTCAGCCCCAGACCCACGCCCGGCGCGTCGTCCTCGGCGTCTCCCCGGAAAAACGGCTCGAACAGATGCTCCAGCACCTCGTCGGCAAGCCCCGGATGACTGTTTTCCACCCGGAGACGGGCAACGCCGTCGCGGCCCTCCAGCGCAAGACGCACGCGGCCGCGCGCGTCCGTATACTTCACCGCATTGTCAAGCAGATTGGAAATGATCAGGGACAACAGGGAAGCGTCGCCCCGGACCCAGAGCGCGGGCTGGATATCCAGATTGAGCGTCAGGGTCTTTTCCTCGAACAGGGGTTCGCAGCGCAGGGCAATGTCCATGCACAGGGAGGAGAAATCCACATCCCTGGCCACCGGCATGGCTTCCTGAAAATCCAGCCTACTGTTCAGCAGCGAGGAGCCGACGAGCTTTTCCATGTGCCCTATTTCCTGCACCAGATAGCCGATATGCACGCACGCCAGCGGCGTCCCGGCGGCATCATAGACAAGATTCGGATTCCTGCCCCCCTCCTGTCCCTGCGTCAGGGTTTCCAGCCCTTCCTGAATGATGGCCGCGGAAATGCTCATGCGTGCCAGCGGCGATCGCATCTCATGAGAAACGTCGGCTACAAGCCTGCGCATGCTCTTGATATTGTTCAGCATGGTATGGGCCATGCTGTTGACGGCCTTGGCGACCTGCGCCACCTCCTCCGGCCCCTGTTCGCTGACGCAGGTTTCGAGATTCCCCTCGGCGATTTGCAGGACTTCCGATCGCAGACGGCGCAGGGGGCGGGCGATGCGCCAGGTGATCCACAGGCTCAACGCGCTGCCGATGATGACCACGGTAATGATATTCTGAAAGAAAATCATGTACATGGGCGGCATCGGTTCGTCGAGACTGAAACAGATGAAGGTATTGCGGCCGTCGCGGGGCAAGGCCACTCTGGCAAGATAGGTGCCGGTCTTCCCGTCGCGGAAGATGGAGACGCGCTCGTCTATGGTCAGATTTTCCAGCGAGGATCGCGCAGAAGGAGGAAACAGCGGATCGGGACTGCCGAACGCCACGCTGCCGTCCGGGTACTCAAGCCACATTTTCTTTTTCGACTTGCCCAGAAAGGTGGCCAGCGTTTCAAAGGCTTCCAGATCCTTCCCCTGCATGACGGACGCCATGTGAATGCCCAGCTCCGTCAGAAAGCGCACGTGCATTTCCCTGTGCGCCGTGACATGAAAAAGAAAGGAGCTGACAAAATGCGAAATCAGCACCAGCAACAGGGCATAGGCAAAGACCCGTTGCCACAGACGCGGCAGAATGCGCACGGCGTTGTTCCTCCTGCCTGGAGCATTGTCACAATAGGTCCTGTCATTTCGCGGAAAAACCGCGGTTTTTCCGCTCACTTTGGGCCGGGCGGCGCTGTGCTGCCGCCTCGCGTTTCATCTTTTTCAAAGGTGAAACGCTCTAAGTTGAAACGCTCTATGCCGGGGGAAGGCCGTCGCCTTCATCGCTGATCCAGCGGTACCCGGCCCCCCAGACGGTATGAATGGGCGACTCCTCGCAAAGCTTGCGCAGGATGGTTCGCGCACGACTGACATAGACGTCGATATTGCGGTCATTGCAATAATAGTTTTCCCCGAAGGCCAGCGTCTGAATCTGATCGCGGGACAGAACCTCGTCCGGCCTGCCCATGAAGGCCCGTATGATGCGGAATTCCGTCGTCGTGAGCTGGACGCTCCGATCGCCCCGCTCAAGGCGCTGACGTTTCAGATCCAGACGAATCGACCCCACCGTCAGCGTATCGCGCGACTGTTCCCGGGGCGCGGCGTCGGGCGGCGTGGAAGAACGGCGCAACACGGCCTTGATGCGGGCCAGCAGTTCCCGGGGATTGAACGGCTTGGGCAAATAGTCGTCCGCGCCCATTTCCAGCCCCACGATACGATCGGCGTCGTTGCCGCGCGCCGTCAGCATGATGACGGGCAGCGCCGATACGCCGCGCAACCGTCGCAGCACCACGAAGCCGTCGTCGTCGGGCAGCATGACGTCGAGAAGCACAATATCCGGCTGCTGTTCCCGGACGGCCGCCTCGACGCCCCGCCCGCTTCTCATGGATGTGATTCTGCACCCGTAAGGCTCCAGAAAATCACGCACATTTGTCTGAAGCCTGGCATCGTCATCCACCAGAAGAATATGAATCCTGACCTTTTCCCGCTCAACGACCATGAGCAACAACCTCCGGGGAAACGCCTCCCGTACCGCGCCGTTGCAAGAGGGCTTGCAGCAAATGGCCTCTTTCTTGCACAGGATACGGACAGCTCGCGGCCGCCGGACGCCCGGCCCTCCGCTTTTCGAGCAGGCTCCGGCGCAGCATGGCCATCACGCTACCAGAACACAACGGCAAGGCGTAGCCCCTGTCATACATTGATACAACTGCGCGATGCCGCGGCGGGACGTCTCCCCCCCGCCGCGCTCCCCGGCATCGTCGCGACCCGCGCGGACAGGGCGCGCCATTTCCGGGGTGTCAAATTTTGATACCTTTTATTACGCCGCAGTCATACTTTCGGCGTCGGAAACGTGTAGAAAAAACTCATGAGAAGAGTACCGGCACAGACGCGTCCGTCTCCCCGGCCGACGCCAACCCCAATGGAGGAACCCATGGCCATAGGCTCGATAACATCCGTTGTGAATCTGCCTATCGTAAAGAGGTTGCTCCTGAGCATGAAAATTTCTCAGGAAACCGCCGACCGCCTCGGCGTATCGCCGGCGCAGCTTGAATCGTGGCTGCACTCCCTTGCCGGTCAGCTGGATACGCTTCCCTCCGCTCCCGTACCGCAGACGCCCGCCGCTCCCTCCTGTTACGCGGTATTGAGCGCCGAGGAAATGCGTTTTCTGCTGAACGGGTACGAGCCCTCCCGCGCTTCCCGTCCCTGATCCGCCATCCGTCTTCCCCCTCCCGCTCGTCGCGGGCCGCCGCCCGGGCGGCGGTCCGCGCCCTCCTGTCCCCTGTCCGCCGAGGATTCGGGGCGCATAAAAAAACTCCCGAAAATGCGGCAGGCTCGCCCGGTTCCGGCACGGGAGCCCCGCGACAAAAAGGCTCGCCCATGATGGAAGAACATATTCGGCGCCACTGGCAGGAACTGACGGCTCGCGCGCCGCAATGGCACGACGCGGAGCCCGCCTTTGCCGCCGCCGTGCGCCTGCTGGTCCGCTGCGCCCGCAACGGCGGAAAAATCCTGCTCTGCGGCAATGGCGGCAGCGCCGCCGACGCGGAACACATTGCCGGGGAACTCATGAAAGGGTTTCTTCTGCCGCGCCCCCTGCCGGAAAGCTGGCTGCGGCAGGCGGAAGAACGCTTTCCCGGCCACGGCGAAGCCCTGCGCGCCCTGCAATGCGGCATTGCCGCCGTGCCGCTGGTATCGGGCGTCGCCCTGCCCACGGCCTTTGCCAACGACGTGGACGGCGTTCTCCTCTTTGCGCAACAAGTCTATGCGCTGGCCCGTCCCGGCGACGTTCTCTGGGCCATCAGCACGTCCGGGCATTCCGCCAATGTCAATCACGCCCTGCGCGTCGCCCGCCTTCTCGACTGCCCCACCCTCGGCCTCTCCGGACGCGACGGCGGCGAAATGGCCTCCCTGCTGGACGTGGAGCTGCGCGCCCCCTCCCGGAGCACCCACCGCATTCAGGAACTGCACCTGCCCATGTATCACGCCCTCTGCGCCTGCGTGGAAGCCTGCCTGTTCGCCCCCTCCCCGTCCGACGCGACGGAAAACGCGCCCGGGCGCGCCTGATCCGGGGGGAAGGAAACCCCCTTATCTCTGCTGTCGATGCCCGTAGCTTCCTTCG
>CAJMRA010000243.1 GCA_905215675.1 uncultured bacterium
TCCGCGAAACGACAGGCCGTATGGTTTGAAACGCACAGCGTTTCAAACTAAAAATGCTCAAGGACAAACAAGAATGCAGATATTGGGCAAGATTCTGAAAGCGCTGCTCTGTCTGGCGCTGCTGGCGCTGGTGCTGGCGCTTCTGACCGCGCTGGCATGGTGGATGCGCTGGCCGCTGGCAACGGGAGCCGTCGTGCTGCTGGGTCTGCTGGCGCTGGCGGCGCTGTTTGTCGCCGTGCGTGCCGGCCTGCGCTGGAACAACAAGAAGCTGTTCATCCGCAAGGTGCTGGACGAGCAGCAGAGCATGACCATGAACGCGCCCACCGTGGGCGGCATGGCCGACGCATGGCGGCAGGGCATGCAGCTCATGGCCGCATCTCCGGCGCGTTTTCATCAGACGTTGCGATTCAGTCAGCCGTGGTTCCTGACGCTGACGCTGGATGCCGGGCCCTCCCTTTTTCAGGGCGCGGGCAAGACGGTGCCCGCCGATGACGGCGCGCCGCTGCACTGGCATTTCCTGCGCTCGTCCGTGGCGCTGGAATGCGCCGCCCCCGAAGGCGACGCGCAGGACTGGAGCACCCTGCTGGAGCTTGCGGCGGCGCAGCGCGGCGGTTGTCCCTTTCAGGGGCTGGTGCTGGTCGTATCGGCGCGCGCGCTGCGCGAAACGGGCGAGGACATCCTGCCCGCGCGCGGCATGAATCTGGCGAATATCGTACAGCAGTTCCTGCTCAGCCGCCGCCGGGCCTGCCCGGTCTTTGTTCTGGTGCGCGATCTGGAGGCCCTGCCGGGCATGGAGGCGCTGACGCGCCTGCTGCCGCCCGCCATGCAGGAAAGCACGCCGGGTCTTGTCCTGCACAATCCCGAAGAGGACTTGCCCCATGTGACGGAACAGGTGGCCGCCCAGCTGGAACGCGGGCTGCAGGCACAGGCCGTGGACGGCATGCCGCCGCAGGGCGACTCCCTGCGCGCCCTGTGCGATCTGCGGGAACTCGGTCCCCGTCTGACGCGCCTGCTGTCGCCGCTGTGTTCGCCCGTCGCCCATCAGGCTTTCAGCCCGCTGTGCGGCGTGCATTTCTGTTTCGGATCGCCGTTGCCCGACAAGGGCGGACAACCGCCATTCGTGCTGCCCTATTTTTCCGATGTCCTGCCCATGCAGGGATATTCCCGTCCGCTGGGCGGCGGGCTGCCCTTCTTTGCCTCCACGCGCCTGTGGATGATCGGCGCGTGGCTGCTGCTCACGCTCTTTGCCTGCGCGCTGCTGACGGCGAATACCGTCTATCAGCGCAATATTCTCCGCCTGCCTCCGCCCCGCACGGAAAACATTTCCCATGACGACCGCATCCGCAAGCTGTATGCGGAAATGCTTTATGCGCTGCAACTGGAAAAGGCCCGCAAGAACTGGCTTCTGCCGACTCTCGGCCTGAACATGCTGGAACGCGCGGAACAGCAGAGCAAGCTGCGCTTTGTGGAAGAAACCTACGGGGTCGTCATGGCTCCCCTGCGCAGCCGCCTGCTGCATCAGCTCAACCAGCCGCCGAGCGCACAGAACAGGGCGCAGACCCGGGATTCGGCGCTGCTGATCGGCTGGCTCTGCGACGTCATTTCCGAAAAGCTGCGTACCGGCACGGTGGAAGAAAAAAAACGCATGGAAGTCTTTCCGCTGGTCGGCGATTATGAAGACTGGAACATGCTCTCCGCCCAGCTGTATCTTTTTGCGCTGGACTGGATGCCCGCCGGAGAAATGCAGGACGCCCTGGCCGCCGGTATCCGCTCCCTGCTGGATCGGGCCGTCAGCCGCAACGACGCCTCCCTGCTGAACGATGTGGAACAGGGCGTCAACGAGGGCATGCCCGCCGCGCGTATCTGCCTCTCGCACTTCTGGCCGGAAACGCCCGTGAGCGGCGAAAAGGAAACCTGCATTCCCCCGGCCTATACGGCCCGCGGTTATGCCGTGGTGGACGACGCTCTCGGCGATATCCTCACCATCAGCGGCAACAATCCGGGCATGCGCCAGAACATCGACGCCTACCGGCATGAGTATCTGCGCCGTTACGAACGCGCCTGGCGCGACTTCGCCCTGGCCTTCGGGCGGGGCTGGAGCAACCTGCAGCAAAGCGAAACCTTTGCCGCCATGGGTTCCGAAGGCAACGTCGCCTCCCTGCCGCACATCCGCCTGCTCCGCCGCATGGGCGGCGAGCTGCTTCCGCTGGACCGGCAGGCCAGGGCGACCGGCACAAGTCTTTCGCCCTGGGTTCAGGATGCGCTGCTGCTGCAGGTTCTCTGCGACATCGCGCTGGCAGACCCGCAGGGCGGCAAGGTCCCCGCATGGCGCGGCGTGCTGTCCATCACGCTGGATTCTCCCGAGCTGCTGGCCTCCCTGCGCGACGTCACCCGCGACATGGATCACCTGCGCCAGTCGCTGGAAGCCGCCATGGCCCTGCGGCACTATCTGGAATACTGCGCGGAGCTGCTGCGCGTCATGAGCAGTCAGGGGCGTTCCCTGACGCTGGCGCAGGAACATTTCGCTAACCCCAAGGACGCCCCGGCGGAAAGCCCCTATACCGGCGCGCGCAAGGCCGTCAAGGACGTCGCGCTGCCGCTGGCCGCGCCGCACGGCGCGGGACGCCTGCTGCTTGCGGACCTGCTTGACTGCCTGCGTCAGGGCATTACCGTACAGGCCGCCGCCGCCGTGCAGCACAAGTGGGAAAACGAGGTTCTCAGCAGCCCCGCCGCCCTGTATGAAGGACAGAATCTGGAAGCGCTCTACGGCAAGGACGGCGTGGTGACGACCTTCCTTGCCCAGACGCTCGCCCCCCTGATCCGGCGGCAGGACGCCGCGCCCGCGGCCGCCTTCTGGGACGGAACGGCCTTCCCCTTCACCGCCGACTTCCTCGCCTCCATTTCCCGCGCGGAAGCCGTGGCCGCCGCGCCTCCCCGGGACGCGTACGACGTGCTGCTGCGCTCGCAGCCGACGATTCTCAACCGGGAAGCGACCCAGCGCCCCGACAGCACGGAATTCTATCTCCAGTGCAGCGACGCGCCGCAACGTCTGATCAACAACAACTACCCGCGATCGGGACGCATTCATTATGCGCAGGCCCAGTGCGCCGCCGCGGGCATCGTGCTGCGCTTCCCCGATTTCGAGGCCCGCTACGTCTATCCCGACTTTATCGCCTTCCTGCGCGATTTCCAGTACGGGGAACGGACCTTCACGCCCGACGACTTCCCCGACGCGGCCCGAAAGCTCGCCGCCATTTCCGCCACAAGCCTGACCGTGCGGCTGCTGCCCGACAATTCCGCCGCCATACTTGAAGCCAGGGACAACGCGCCCTCAACCCTGCCGGAAAGGATCGTCTACACATGGTAACGCCCGCCAACGCAACACGCCTTCTTTGCCGCGCCATGTTCGGCGTCTGGCTGCTTGCCGTCTGCGGTATGGGGCTTGTCGCGCTCGGCGGCGGCTCCTCCACGGGCAATCTGCTGGCGCTCATGTTCACCCGGCCCGTTGCCCGCACGCCGCTGCCGCCGCCCCCGACGCCGCCGGCCGCGCAGCCGGAACCGACGCCCGAACCCGCCCCCGCCCCCGCCGAACCGACGCCGCCGCCCGTGGTCGAGGCGTCGCAATGGCGCGACCTGCCGCACGGCAAGCGCCCCGGACGGGGACGCATCTTCCCTCCCCGTATCGAGGTGCGCAAGGACGGCTCGCTCCTGCTGCTCTTTGCCTATGAAGGCACGCTCGGCGAGCATACCGCCCTCTCGCCCGCCAACATCACGTCCCGCAGCGTGGATATCCACGGCCAATGGAGCGCCCAGGTCACCGTGGACGCCCGGCCCCAGGGCGGCTGCGTCCAGCGCCTGCAAATCGCTTCCCATCCTTCATGGATACGCATCAGCGCCGTGTCGCGCGGCGGCAAACCGCTGGACGCCGATGTCAGCTACTCGGACAAGGAACTGCGCGTCATTTTTCAACCGGCACGGTAGAGCGTTTCACCTTTGAAAAAGGTGAAACATGAGGCGGCGGCACAGCGCCGCCCGAAAAAGGAAAAACATTTCAGCACCCCCAAAAAAACGATGCCCGGCGGTTTCCATAATCATGACGTGCCGCCGGGGGACGGCGATGCG
>CAJMRA010000244.1 GCA_905215675.1 uncultured bacterium
GGCGGCGCTGTGCTGCCGCCTCGCGTTTCACCTTTTTCAAAGGTGAAATGCTCTATAAAAATATCCGGGGCGCGGTGCGCGTCATGGCGGGAAGGGACGCCGGTTCGGGGGTGCAAATTGAAGTTTCCCCTGAAAATTCCTATTCTGAAAATCCCGATGTCAGCGAGCAAGGAAACGTCATGTCCACATCACGCATCAGCAACGCCCCCTGTCGCGGCAAGGGACGCCCGAGGGCCTTCGATCGCGAACGGGCGCTCCGCAGGGCGCTGGAAGTCTTCTGGCGGCAGGGCTACGAGCCCGCCTCGGTGGCGACCCTGTGCAAGGCCATGGAAATCAATCCCCCCAGCCTGTACGCCACGTTCGGCAACAAGGCGTCGCTGTTTCTGGAGGCCCTGCGCTATTACGAGCAAACCTACTGGGAGGCCCCGGCCGCGCGCTTTCTGGCCGAACCCGACGTCTACGCGGCGGTCGCGAATTTTTTTCAGGAGGCGGCGCAAATCCTGCTTTCTCCCGAAACGCCCTGCGGCTGCATGGTGGTTCTTGCGGCCGTGAACATCGCCGACGACGAGCGGGAAATCATCGAGACCGTGCGCGCGCTGCGGCTGGAGATCAAGAAGATGTTTGCCGACAGGCTCCGGCGCGCCATACAGGACGGCCAGATTCCCCCGGATACCGACGTTCCGGCCCTGTCCGGCGCGTTGTGCACCCTGCTTGAAGGGCTGTCCCTTCAGGCCCGGGACGGCCTTTTCCTGTCCGAGCTGAAAGCCATGGCAGCCCACGCCGTGCGGATGTTGCCGCCGCGCCCCGCCCCGAGGGCCTGACGCCCGTTCCCGGCGGACGTGCGGAAAGGGCGGGGCGACGTCTTGACATTTTTTTAGCATTCGTTAAATAAATGAGCAGGCGCGGAACGCCGAACCGCAACAGGAGGGAAAGGGCATGGACTTCACGGAACCGGCAATGCGTCCGCCGCAGGAAAGCGGCTCGCTCCTGCTGCGCGCCACACAGGGCTGCACCTACAACGAGTGCCGTTTCTGCTATGTGTCGCGCGGCTATCCCTTCATGGCCGTGACGCCCGAACAGCTCGAACGGGAGCTTCTGGCGCACAAGCCGTTTTTCCCCGCCGATACGGCCGTCTACCTGACGGGTTCCAATCCCTTTGCCCTGCCCGCGGCGCGGCTGCGGGACTATGTGGCCGTGCTGCGGCGGCATTTTCCCCGGTTTGCGCGCGTCAGCATGCAGAGCCGCATCGCCGACATTGCCGGAAAGAGCGACGGGGAGTTGCGCGAACTTTGCGGGCTGGGGCTGAGTCATCTCTATATCGGCACGGAAAACGGCAACGACGCCGCGCTTGCCCGCATGAACAAGGGACATACCGCCGCGCAGGCCGTGGAACAGGCGCTGCGCCTGAAAGAGGCGGGCATGACGTATACGCTGTTCTACATTATCGGCATGGGCGGCAGGGGAACGGCGACGGCCTGCGGCGAGGATACGGCGCGGATGTTCAATCAGGCGCGGCCGGAGCGCATAACCTCCACGGGCATGACGATTTTTGCCGGTACGCCGCTGGCGGAGATGGTCCGGCGGGGCGAATTCGTCGAGGCTTCGGAACGGGAAAAGATGGAAGAGCTGCTGGTCTTCTTGCGGACGCTGAACGTCGATACCTTCTATGACGGTATCCACTACCTGAATCCGCTGAACTACCGCTTTGCCGTCGGCGATGCGGAGGCAAAACGGCAGGTGCTGGAGGATATCGGGGACGTCCTGCGCTCGCATACGGACGAGGAGCTGGAATTGATGGTCGGTCGTTATTTCAAGCGGTCCCTGTAGGGCCTTTTCCGTTACGGCCTGCCGTTGCGGACAAGGCGGGGTTTTTCCACGTACTCCGGGCCCGGCGTGCCGGGCGGCCGGAAACATGCAAGACGCAAGGAGCGGATACCATGGGCAAGAATATCGTCATTCTGAACGGAAGTCCCCGCATGCGGGGCAATACGGCCATGCTGTGCGACGCGTTTACGAAAGGCGCCGAAAGCGTCGGCCATGCCGTGCGCCGTTTTGACTTGCAGAAAATGGAGATACGCGGCTGTCTGGGCTGCGTGAAGGGCGGCGGGGACGCGGCGAGCCCCTGCGTGCAGAAGGACGGCATGACGGAGATTTATCCGGCCTACCGGGAAGCCGACGTCGTTGTGCTTGCCTCGCCCATGTATTACTGGGGCCTGTCCGGCCAGCTGAAGACGGCCTTTGACCGGCTGTTCGCCGTGGCCGAATGCAATCCCGGCTATGCCAATCCCCGCAAGGAATGCGCGCTCGTCATGGCGGCCGAAGGCAACAGCGCGGATAACTGGAAACCCGTGCTGGACTATTATCACGCGCTGCTCGGTTTTCTGGAATGGAAGGACCGTGGGCAGGTGCTGGCGGGGGGCGTGTTTCATGAGCGGGCCGCGGCATCTTGCGGAAAATGTCGGCGGGGGCGGGCGCGTTTCTCGGCGCAGGCTTCTTCTCGGCGCGGGCGTCGCCGCGTTGCTGGCGGCGGGAAGCGCCCTGTACCGTCATTTCTCGTCCACTTCGGCCGTTGAGGTGAAATCCTTCATGACCGCCGGAAGCGGACGCCGAAAGCGCATTCTGGTGATTACCGGAAGCGCGCGGGAGCAGAGCAACAGCCGGATGCTGGCGGAAGCCTTTGTCCGGGGCGCGCGCAACGCCGGGCACACGGCGGACGTCTTCGAGAGCGGCAGGGAGCCCATGAGCGCCTGTCGGAATTGCGACGCCTGCTGGAGCGCGGGCGGGCCCTGCGTCGTCGAGGACTCCTTCGAGACGCTCCGGCCCCTGCTCGAACAGGCGGAAATGCTGGTCTTTTGCAGCCCCCTGTACTGGTACAATTTCAGCGGGCACATCAAATGCGTCATGGACAGGCTGTATCCGTACTCCAGAAAAAATCGTCCGCGCGATTTGCCCGTGAAAGAGGCCATGCTGCTCATGTGCGGCGAAAGCCTGTTTCCGCGCTCCTTTGCCGGGGCCGCGGAAGCCTACAGGCAGATGCTCGGCTTCAAGGGCTGGAAGGATCGGGGGCGTCTGTTCGTCTGCGGCGCGCATGAGCCCGGCGCCATGACGGGCCGCCGCGAACTGGCCGTCGCCGAGGAAATGGGCAGGAACGCCTGAATGACGTCAGGTTCAACCGCGCGCCGTTGAAAAAGGTGAAAACGCGAGGCGGCGGCACAGCGCCGCCCGGCCCGAAGCGAGCGGAAAAACCGCGTTTTTCCGCAAAACGACAGGCCGCAGGGGGTGAAACGCGGCGCGTTTCAAACTGAAATTGCTCCAGGGAGGTCTTTTATGAAATCTTTTTCGCTGCTTGATGCGGCGAGGCTCACCTCGCCGAATCCGCTGTCGCTTGTCTGTTCGCGCACGCCGTCCGGCGGCGTCAATCTTGCCACGGTTTCGTGGTGGACCTACATGAGCCTTGAGCCGGAGATCATCGGCTTTGCCATGATGAAGACCTCCTATACGGGGGAACTGGTACGCGGCGGCAGCGAGGTGGTTCTGACCATTCCGGGAAAGGCGCTGGCAAAGCAGGTCATGCAGTGCGGCACGGTATCGGGAAGAAACAGGGACAAGGCAAGGGATTTTGCCGTGGAGCTCAAGACGCTTCCCGACTGCGACATTCAGATTCCCGTCCACAGCGTCGTGGCCCTGCATTGCGCGCTGCGCGAATTCGTGGACGTGGGCGATCACTATCTCTATATCTGCGACGTGAAGCAGGCCTACGGCGATGAAAACGAGGTCCCCCTCTTCGCCTGGAAAGGCTACGCGAAGATCGCCGGGGCCAGACCCGAATAACAAACGCCGCGCGGCTTCCCCCGCATGGCGACCTTGCCTCTCGAAAGCCCCGAACCGGAAGGAACGGGGCTTTTTTACCACCCCCACGGGCGTGGGGAAGACCCGTCAGATACGCCTATAGTATCAAGATGCTGAGGAACACCCCCACGGGCGTGGGGAAGACAAACCTGGGCAGAAGCACCCGCAACGGTACCAAGGAACACCCCCACGGGCGTGGGGAAGACAACACGGCGAACAGAATCAGCAGGAACAGGAAGGGAACACCCCCACGGGCGTGGGGAAGACG
>CAJMRA010000245.1 GCA_905215675.1 uncultured bacterium
TCGTCTTTGCCTACAGCTTCTAGAGCAATTTCAGTTTGAAACGCGCAGCGTTTCAAACTGAAATTGCTCTCAATGAAACCACCCCCTGCCAGCGGAGAGGCTCCCCTCCTCCGGCCTCTCCCCAGTCCCTTCCGTGGGCGCGCGGCGTCCCGTCACAACGACGGGACGCCGCGCCGTTTCCTTCCCCTTCCCTTTCGTGCCGCGTCCGCCGTCCTTCCTGCCCTCCCCGCCGCACAGGCCCCTTTACAAGACGGTTCCCCTAAGCTAGCCTTTTCAGGCCCGTTTGCGGCGTTGAAAGGACTTCGACCCTTCCGTTACAGGACGACAGGGAAAAGAGAGGACGCATGTTCGGCATCGGCAGTACGGAACTTTTGGTCATTATACTTGTGGCCCTTGTGGTGCTCGGCCCCAAGAGCCTGACAGGCATCACCCGGTCGCTCGGCAAGGCCGTCGGCGAATTCCGCCGCGTTTCCACGGAATTTCAGCGCACGCTGAATGCGGAAGTGGATCAGGCCGCCGAAGATGATCGCAAGAAAGCCGCCGAAGCGGCCGCACCCTCGGCCGCGCCCGAAGCCGCGTCGCCCCGGCAGGAAGCGGCCCCGGTCCGCACGGCGCAGGAAAGCGTGCGGACGGCCGGGGGCGCGCAATCCCCCGCGCCGCAGACGACGCAGACACAGACGCAGGCGGCCGCAACGCAGCCCGCCGCCCCGCAGGACGCCCGGGACGCCATGCCGAACTTTGACGCCGTGCCGCAGCCGCCCGCGCCTCCCGCCGACAGCCCGCTGGCGCAGGCGCTGGCCAAAACCCGCGCCGAAGCCGAGGGCGCGCCCGCTTCCTCCAACGGCAAACCCACAGGCGGCGCGGCATGAGCGAGAAGCAGACCCTGACGGAAGCGGAAGACCTGCGCGATCCCCGGCAGGACGCCGCCGTAACCGCTGAAGATGCCGCACTGAACGCCGAGACCGAAACGCGCGACGCCGCATCTCCGGCGTCGGACGACGTGCCGACGGAAGAATCGACGACGGACGCCGTTCCATCCGGCTCCCCGGACGACGCCGCGCCCGACGCCCCCGCGCCGTCCGGCGAACTTCCGGCTCCCGAACCGGAAACGCTGCCCGCGCCCGGCGGCGACGGCGCGCAGCCCCCGGCCGTGCCGCCCTCCTCGTCCGAGGAAACCGGAGACGAGAAAGAGGACGGCAAGCCCATGGGCCTGCTCGATCATCTGAATGAACTGCGCTGGCGGCTGGTGCGCTGCTTCGTCGCCGCGCTGGTGGGCTTCTGTCTCTGCTGGGCCGTGGTGGAGCCGCTGTTCGACATCCTGACCCTTCCGCTCAACAATGCGCTCGGCGCCGTCGGCGCGCATGCCCAGTATACCAGCATGCCGGAACCCTTCTTCACCCGCATGCTGGTGGCCTTCGTGGCCGGGCTGTTCATTTCGAGCCCGTTCATTTTCTATCAGATATGGGCCTTCATCGCCCCCGGCCTGTACGACGAGGAAAAGCGCTTCATCATTCCCGTTGCCGTCATTTCCGCCGTCTTCTTCATTGGCGGGGGCCTGTTCTGCTATTTCATCGTCTTCCCCTACGCCTTCAACTTCTTCATCGGCTTTTCCACCCAGAGCATACAGATCACGCCCCGCATCAGCGATTATCTGGATTTCATCCTCAAGCTGCTGCTGGCCTTCGGCCTGATCTTCGAGATGCCGCTCTTTTCCTTCTTCCTGTCGCGCATGGGCGTTCTCACGGCCGACATGATGCGGCGCGGCCGCCGCTACGCCATTGTCGGCATCTTCATCGTGGCCGCCATCCTGACGCCGCCCGACGTGGTTTCCCAGCTGCTCATGGCCTGCCCCATGCTCGTGCTCTATGAATGCAGCATTCTCGTGGCGGCCCTGTGCGGCAAGAAGAAAAAGACCGCGCCGGAAGACGAAAACGAAACGCCCGCGGAATCCGGCGACGCCGACGATTCCGCCGGACCCCGGGAGTAATATCTCATGACGTCCACCCTTGCGCCCCGCAGCGCCGAACGCCGACGCGGCAGCGCCGAAACGACCATTGAACTGGAACTGACCCTCGACGGCAGCGGCAAGACCGCCGTTGAAACCGGCTTCGGCATGCTGGATCACATGCTGACGCTGCTGGCCTTCTGGGCCGAAATGGACTTGCGCCTTGTCTGCAAGGGCGACCTGCATGTGGACGCCCACCATACGGCCGAGGACATCGGCCTCTGCCTCGGCGCGGCCCTGCTCGACGCTCTCGGCGACCGCGCGGGCATAGCCCGCGTGGGCTACGGCCGCGTGCCCATGGATGAAGCCCTTGCCGACGTGACGGTGGACCTTTCGGGGCGTCCGTGGCTCGAATGGCGCGGGGACGAACTGCTCCCGCCCGTCATCGCGGGAGAGGAAAAGGACCTCTGGCGCGAGTTCTACAAGGCCTTTGCCTCGGGGGCGCGCTGCAATGCCCACATAACCTTCCACTACGGCAAAAACGGACATCACCTGCTGGAATCCGCGGCCAAGGGCATGGGGATTGCCCTCGCGCAGGCCGTCCGCCGTCGCGGTTCCGTCATACGCAGCACAAAAGGAGGTCTGGATTAATGCGTCCGGCTTACATGTTCCGCCTTGCGGCCATACTGTGCCTCTGTCTCGCCGCCTTCGCCTGTACCCGCAAGCCCACCAGCACCGCGGATATGCCGCGCCTGCTCTCGCCCGCCTACAGCGTGGCCGTCCTGCCCTTCATCCAGCCGCGCAGCAATGCCGAACTGATCATGGGCCAGCTGCCCGATCCGCAGGGGCGTATCGACGGCAGTCACCTCGCCATTCTCGACAATCGTCTCCAGACGGCCCTGCGCGAACGCAAGAACAGCCGCCGCTACGAGTTTCTCCCCTCCAGCGCCCTGCCCGTCATCTCGGCGGGCCACAGCTCCCATCAGCCCCAGGCGCTCCCCGTGCTGGCGGCCTTTGCCGCCAAATGCGGCGCGGATTATCTTCTCGTGCCCCAGGTCATCGACTGGCACGAGCGCGAAGGCTCCCGCGCGGGCGTCACCAGCCCGGCCCACGTCAAGGTGGAATTCTATCTTATCAGCGCAAAGCACGGCACCGTCGCCAACCGTTCCGTCTATGAAGTGGAACAGACCGGCCTTGCCGACAACCTCCTCAACATGGGCGACTTCTTCCGCCGCAAGGGCGGCTGGGTCACCGCCACAGAACTGGCCGACGAAGGTATCCGCAAGGCCATAAAGGATTTCGGTCTATGATCATCTTTCCCGCTGTAGATATCCAGAACGGACAGGCCGTACGCCTGCGTCAGGGCCGCGCCGACGACGCCACCGTCTTTGCCGCCGATCCCGTGGCCGCCGCCCGCGACTGGGAAGCGCAGGGAGCCCGCTGGCTGCACGTGGTCGATCTTGACGGCGCTTTCGACGGCCTGCCCAAAAGCCGCGACATCGTGCGCGACATCTGCTCCGCCCTTTCCATTCCCGTCCAGCTCGGCGGCGGCATCCGCGACGAGGCCACGGCCCGCGCCTACCTTGACGCCGGAGTGCGCCGCCTCATCATCGGTACCATGGCGCTGGAAGACCCCGCCGCCTTCGCCGCCCTCTGCCGCGCCTTTCCCGGCCGCATCGGCGTTTCTCTCGACGCCGAAGGCGGACGCCTCAAAACCAAGGGCTGGGTGGCCGACGCCGGACAGACCATCGACGACGTGCTGCCGCGTCTGCTCGGGGACGGCGCCGCCTTCATCATTTATACTGATATCGAACGCGACGGCATGCAGAGCGGCGTCAATGTCGAGGCCCTCCGCCGCCTTGCCACCCTCTCCACCGTGCCCGTCATCGCCGCCGGCGGCGTCGCCACCATGGACGACGTCCGCGCCCTCTACCCCCTGACGAAGACCACGCGTCTGGAAGGGGCTGTCAGCGGTCGCGCCCTCTATGAAGGGACGCTCTCCCTGCCCGAAGCCAACGCCTGGATCGCGGCGCAGGAATAGCCCCGGGGTCCCAACCCTTCCCCGGCACGCTTTTAGAGCGTTTTCACCTTTGAAATGAGTTGAGGGTTAAGCTTCAGGGGGAGGGGAACCCCCTCATCTCTGCTGTCGATGCCCGTAGCTTCCTTCG
>CAJMRA010000246.1 GCA_905215675.1 uncultured bacterium
GAAGGACGTCTTAAGGGCATTGTCACGGGCCTGATTGAGCAGATTGGCGACGTTGGTCGCATTGCCGCCGATAGTGGCGGTGTCAATGACACCATTAGCAGCAGTCTCATCGATCACAGCCAGGTTGCCAATCTGACCAGCGCCTGCGGTCGTATTGAACGCCGTGGTGGAACCCTCTGCGGTGGCCGAGGCCGTGGCCCACTTTTCCAGCGCAGCCATGCCGAAGGCATAGGCCAGCTTTTCCTTGTCGCGGTCGCTCAGGGCATTGTAGTTGGCCTGCAGTTCGGCATCTGTAAGGGCGTCAGCCGTATTGGGGTCATTCTTCAGCTTTTCAAAGACGCCGTCCAGCGAACCGGTCGCCAGCGCCTTGCCGGCATCATTGAAGCCTCCGGTAGCGGCCGTCGTCGTACCGTCCCATGCATCCACCAGAGCCGCAAGATCAGCGTCGGTCATGGCCGGATCCTGACCGCTCATGCTGCCGAGCTTTGCGTAGATGTCGTCGGTGACCTTCTGGATCAGGGCCTTGGCGGCCGTCTTGTCGGCTTCCGTATAGGTAGCGCCACCATCAGCAGCAAAGAGCTTGTCGATTTCCTTTTCCATCTCGCTGCTGATCTTGGCCGTGATGCGTTCCTGGGCGTCGTTCCAGGTGGAGGCGTTGCCCAGACCGAAGGCCTGCGCGGTGGTTTCGCCGATTTCGATGTAGTAGTAGTCTTCGGCGGAATCGTTGGAGGTACCGAAGTGGACCTTGAGCGCGCCGGTGGACGTGGCTTCGCTGCCGTCATGCACGCCGGACAGGGAGCCGTCCAGCAGCTTGATGCCGTTGAAGTCCGTGGCATTGGCGATACGGGTGATTTCCGACGCCATCTGCTGATATTCGGAGTCGATCATCAGGCGCTGCGTGGAGTCGTAGGTACCCGTGGAGGCCTGTTCGGCCAGTTCCTTCATGCGGATCAGCTTTTCGTCGATGACGCCCAGCGCGCCGTCGGCGGTCTGGATCAGCGAAATGGCGTCGTTGGCATTGCGCACGCCCTGATTGAGGGCGGCGATGTCGGCGCGCATGAGTTCGGAAATGGCCAGACCGGCGGCGTCGTCGGCCGAGCTGTTGATGCGCATGCCCGAAGACAGGCGCTCGGTGGAGGTGGACAGGTTGCTGTAGTGGCTGGTCAGGGTGTTGGCCACGTTGGTGGCCATGCCATTATGATTGATATACATGCTCAATTCCTCCGTGAACGGCATGCTGGTTTATTGAATGGCGGTAATCCCGCACTCCCGGCGGAATTGCTCGCCCCGGCGGCGGTCGCTCCCATTCCGTTCAGGAGTCGTCCGGGCCGTTGCATCCGTGGTATGCCTTTCTTTTCGGTTCGGCTGCGGCAATGATTAGGGAGTTCGGCAAAAAAATTTGTTTTTTGGGGGAGCGTTTTCTCCTTTGAAAAAGGTGAAAACGCGAGGCGGCGGCACAGCGCCGCCCGGCCCGGAGTGAGCGGAAAAACCGCGCTTTTTCCGCGAAACGACAGGCCGTATTGTTTGAAACGCGCAGCGTTTCAAACTGAAATTGCTCTCGCCGGCGGCGGGCTTCGGAAGCTCGCGTCGGCGGTGACGGCGCTACGAACGGCAGGACAGTGCGCTGCTGGGAAAGCGATATTCCGTCAGGCGGGGGGAACGCATCCCGTCCATGTGGATGTGTTCCCCCCGCCTTTTACCAAATAACGGAACAGGGTCCGATTTGTTGCGGTGTCCGTGGCGACGCTCCGGGACGCGGGAGTGACGTCCGTTTCCCGGTCCGGGAGTGTGTCATGGCGATCCGTCTCGGCATCAGACGGCGATACTCTTCAGGGCCTCATCGTTGCTCATTGCGACTTCCTCGTGCCGGTGTGCCCGGATACGATTATAGATTTCTTCCCGGTGTACACCCAGATGGGCGGGAACCTCGAAGCCGAGCTTGATTTGCCCCCCCTGAACGCCGCAGATGCTGACGCGGATACTGTCCCCGATGTGGATGCGTTCGCCTGTACGACGGTCCAGTATCTGCATATGTTTCCCCCTGTCGGTGCGGTGGAGCGTATGGCGGTCGCCTGCCCTGTACGACGAGGGGAAGATGCGTCTTGTCGTCTTCCCCTCCGTCCGCCGCAAAAAAGCGGCGCGGCGTCCAGAACCGTGCGGACCGTCGGGGAAAGACGGCGTGCCGCCGTCAGGAAACGACGGCACGCCCGAACTTGTGCTTGTACTAGCCGATGAGCGACATGGCCATCTGAGGCATGGAGTTGGCCTGCGAGAGCATGGCCACGGCCGACTGCGTGAGCACCTGATTGCGCACGAAGTTGGTCATTTCGGTAGCCACGTCCACGTCGCGGATGCGGGATTCGGCGTTCTGCAGGTTTTCCGACTGGATGGTGAGGTTGGTCACCGTGTTTTCCAGACGGTTCTGGGTAGCGCCGAGGTGAGCGCGGATCTTGTCCTTTTCCACGATGGCGGTATTGATGGCGTCCAGGGCGATCTGGGCGTCTTCCTGCGTGGCGATGGACTGACCGGCGTAGTTGATCTTGCCGCTCAGATCATTGAAGGACGTCTTAAGGGCATTGTCACGGGCCTGATTGAGCAGATTGGCGACGTTGCCCGGAGTGCCGCCGGCAGTGGCGGTGTCAATATCCGCACCACCACCATTGGCGATTGTGCCCAGGTTGCCGAACGCGGGACCTGCATTATCGAACGCCGTGGTGGAACCCGCTGCCCCGGCGGCCGTGGCCGTGGACCACTTTTCCAGCGTGGCCATACCGAAGGCATAGGCCAGCTTTTCCTTGTCGCGGTCGCTCAGGGTCTTGTAGTTGGCCAGCATTTCGGCATCGGTAGTTGTACCGTTACCGTCGGTATCAGTCTTCAGCTTTTCAAAGACGCCGTCCAGCGAACCGGTCGCCAGCGCCTTGCCGGCATCATTGAAGCCTCCGGTAGCGGCCGTCGTCGTACCGTCCCATGCATCCACCAGAGCCGCAAGATCAGCGTCGGTCATGGCCGGATCCTGACCGCTCATGCTGCCGAGCTTTGCGTAGATGTCGTCGGTGACCTTCTGGATCAGGGCCTTGGCGGCCGTCTTGTCGGCTTCCGTATAGGTAGCGCCACCATCAGCAGCAAAGAGCTTGTCGATTTCCTTTTCCATCTCGCTGCTGATCTTGGCCGTGATGCGTTCCTGGGCGTCGTTCCAGGTGGAGGCGTTGCCCAGACCGAAGGCCTGCGCGGTGGTTTCGCCGATTTCGATGTAGTAGTAGTCTTCGGCGGAATCGTTGGAGGTACCGAAGTGGACCTTGAGCGCGCCGGTGGACGTGGCTTCGCTGCCGTCATGCACGCCGGACAGGGAGCCGTCCAGCAGCTTGATGCCGTTGAAGTCCGTGGCATTGGCGATACGGGTGATTTCCGACGCCATCTGCTGATATTCGGAGTCGATCATCAGGCGCTGCGTGGAGTCGTAGGTACCCGTGGAGGCCTGTTCGGCCAGTTCCTTCATGCGGATCAGCTTTTCGTCGATGACGCCCAGCGCGCCGTCGGCGGTCTGGATCAGCGAAATGGCGTCGTTGGCATTGCGCACGCCCTGATTGAGGGCGGCGATGTCGGCGCGCATGAGTTCGGAAATGGCCAGACCGGCGGCGTCGTCGGCCGAGCTGTTGATGCGCATGCCCGAAGACAGGCGCTCGGTGGAGGTGGACAGGTTGCTGTAGTGGCTGGTCAGGGTGTTGGCCACGTTGGTGGCCATTCCATTGTGATTGATATACATGCTCAATTCCTCCGTGAACGGCATGCGGGTTTGTGTACGGCGTCGATGCAGCTCCGGCCGCATCGAGCATCCCGGCGAGGGACTCCCATTCCGTTAAGGAGTCGCCGCGCCGGTATTTCTCTTGCCTTGCCCCTCTTTTCGGTCTCCCGGCGTAAAAGATTAGGGGAGGAGGCATAAAAAGACGATTTGTTGCCGGATGTGACAGGATAGAGCGTTTCACCTTTGAAAAAGGTGAAAACGCGAGGCGGCGGCACAGCGCCGCCCGGCCCGAAGCGAGCCGGAAAAACCGCGTTTTTTCCGCGAAACGACAGGCCGTATGGTTTGAAACGCAAC
>CAJMRA010000247.1 GCA_905215675.1 uncultured bacterium
AACGACAGGCCGTATGGTTTGAAACGCGCAGCGTTTCAAACTGAAATTGCTCTACCGGAAGCCGCCGCCGCGGGCGATGACGGACGAGGGCGGCAAAAAGAACTCCCCGAACTTCTTCATGCGCCGTGCCATGCGGCGAAGGCTGCCCGGACTCATCCATGCCTTCACATGGTACAGAAGCGTATAGTTCAGGGCGGCTCGCGTGTACCACATGTTCACGAAAGGCGTGTTGTCCAGAGCCGCTGTAATGAACTGATCGCGCGCCTGCTTCGGTTCGCCGTGGAGAACCGGACCGGGAATCTCGGTCATGGCCTCTGCCATTCCCGCACCAGACTCCACGGCCGATGCCGCAGCGCTGTTCCCGAAGCGGGACAGCTCGCCAAAAAGGAAGTCCCCGAAGATGCCGAGGCCGCCGGATTGCAGGCAGGCGGCAAGCCACGTCTCCATATCGCGCGGATCGCGCGGCTTCCGGCCATGGGCAATGTCTTTCAGCGTCAAGGACGCATAGCCGAAGGAGACGGCCAGCATGGCAAAGCCCAGCACGCCCGGCATGTCGCGGGAAAGGGCGTCCTTCACGACTCCGGCCCCGAAGCCGTACCGCATGCCGGACTGACGCGAACCGCGAACCCAGCGGCGGCCGCCCATGACGCGCTGAATATACGCCATGGGAAAGCTCTTGAACTGCGACACCAGACGCCAGAACTCGCCCGCATACGTCCCCCGGCGCAGGCCCTGCCGCGTGATGGCCCGCCCGGCGTCGTCCGGCTCCGAAATGGCAAAGTCCGTTTCATCCGCCAGCATGACCAGGGCGTCCGTTCGCACGCGCTCCCGCAGGCGGGCAAGGGCCGCCTCCCGCTCCGGTTCTGACGGCGGCGCTCCCCGCAGGCGCTCCGGCAGAAGGGGTTCCAGCTTCGCGGCGTCGGGCGGCACGTCCACCGGCAGGAAACAGCGGCGGCCCTCCTCGTCCACTGCCGTCATGCTGCGCAGCACGTCCCAGCGGGCCGCGTCCACGCCGTGCCATTCCAGCATGGCGCGCACGTCGGCTTGCAGCGCGTCCCAGTCGTGCGCGGCGGCCTCGCCGATATGCCGCGAAAGCCACAGGCCATAGCCCGCCTTGCCCTGCTCCGTTATCCAGTTGAGGCCCGTCCAGCGGAAAAGCCAGTTCCGCGCACGCGCAATCCTGCCGATCATGTCGCCGTCCGTGTCCCAGGCGGCGGCCATGCTGCCCGTCAGCGCGTCCAGAAAGGCCCCGGCCTGCCCGGCCGCGGCGCGGCGCGCGGGGCCGTCCCGGTAGTTGTCCAGATATTGCAGCACGCTTTTCACGATAGCCCCCGGCCATGTCTCGCCGTTGCAGCGCATGCTTGCCGCCTTGATAAAGGCATCCGACGTTGCCGACAGGGCCGCGCCGCCCAGCATGCTGAGGGTCTGCGTGGCGCGCAGGCTACAAGAGACCCCGGCCAGCGTGGGAAAGACGCATTCGCCGGCCTCGCCCGTCAGCTCGGCAAGCTGCATTGCCGTGGCCCCGCTGGCGACGCCGCGCGTCATGGCCGCGTCCAGCTCCCGCAGCGTCTTCCGCCGCGTCGCATGGTCCAGCGTCGTGTCGGCGAGGACGCGCGCCCGTTCGTCAGCGATCAGCCGCCGCACGGTCTGTTCCGGGTTCGGTCCCAAACGCTCCATCAGCGCCACGGCCCGCGCCATGCGGTCAAGGTGCTGCAACGTCGCGTCAAACAGGTTGCCCGCGCCGAAGCGATCATTGTAGGCGACGGCATCCTTGCCGCTCCTGAAATGAAGGACGCGGGCCTGCTCCAGAGGCGCGGCCATGTCGCGGCCCGCGGCCTCCCTGCCGCCGGAGGCAAGAAAGGGATTCCCGCCGATGGTCAGCGTCTCATGGAGGCCGGAGAGGATTTTCCGCACCTTGTCGGCGTCGGCGGCGTCCCGCCCGAAGGTCCGTTCCATGTCCAGCAGGGGCAGAATCGCCTTTTGCCAGGCATCCGGCCCGGCCTTGAGCAATTTTTCCGCGTCGTGCCGCTGCGGCGTCCAGCCCTCAAGGCGGCCCATATCGCCCCCGGCAAGGTTGAAACGCCGCCGCGCATCGGCGACATAGCAGGCAATGGTGTCCGCCGTTTCCCGTATCAGCGGTTCCGCCGCCGCGTCCGGTTCGCGCATGGCCACAATCACGGCGTCGTGAAACGCCTTGTCTTCACGCAACAGCCGCAGGACGCCGCCCTTGCCGAGTTCGCCCGCGCCGATGGCGTCCAGCTCGCGCGCCAGCGGATCGGCCCAGGACGCAAAGATGACCCGCCGCTGCGCCGCTATGGACTGACGCGCGCCCGTGAAGCGTTTCGACCTGCCCACAAGCAGCGCTTTCAGTCCGTCCAGAAAGCCGAAGCCCTCGGCCTGGGCGCGGCGGATGTCTTGCAATGCCTCGTTGCGACGCACGGCGGACAGCATGGCCCGCCGCCGCTTCAATGCCGTCAGCCGCTCCACCTCCGGCGCGCGGGCCTGCCATGCCTCCGCCAGCGTCTCCGGCGTGAGGCGGCCTTCCGCCCGCAGGCGCTTCTTTTCCTCCATGATGGCATTCACGATGTCCGCCGCCTGTTCTTCCGTCGCGCCTGCGGAAACGACCGCGCGTATGCAATCCGCTCTTGTGGTCATGTCTCTTCCTCGCTTTCCGCATCCGTGCGGGATGCGGCAGTTCCTCGGCGTCGGCCGCGCCGCGCGCCTCAAGGTCATCCATATCCTGTCGCAGGGCCTCGTCCTGTCCGGCCGGAGCCTCCGCTTCCGCCCGCCGGGCCTCGTCCGGCGTCCGGCGCGGCGGGCGGGCGGTTCCGCGGCGGTCGAAACGTCGGGGGAAAGCCCGTCCATATCTTCCACATGCAGGTTGACGCCCGCGCTTTCCTCTGCCAGAGTGGAAGTCACAGCAGGGGCCGCGTCCTCTGCCTGTATGGGCGACCCTGATTCCCCAGCATTTGAGACCGCTGGTAACTTTGAGGGGTCGCCCTTTTTTGTTCTCCAGCCCTCGACATCGGCATTGATAGAGAGCGTTATCACCTTTTTCAAAGGTGAAACGCTCTACAATGTGCCTGTCCCGCATGACCGCCGGGCCTCATCCGGCGTCCGGCGCGGCGGGGCGGGAGGATTGACAAGGGGAGCGGTTTCCGGCAAGCTGGAATCAGTCCTATGACTTTGCCCGCTCAGGCCGTCAGGTGCGAAATGCGAAATCCCCTGACGCGTATCCTTCCCCCGCTCTTCCGGTAGGGGAAGAGACCCTGAGCGGGTTTTCTTTTTTGACGGCTTCACGCCTTCCCCGTCTACATACATAGAGCAATTTCAGTTTGAAATGCTGCGCATTTCAAACCATACGGCCTGTCGTTTCGCGGAAAAAGCGCGGTTTTTCCGCTCACTTTGGGCCGGGCGGCGCTGTGCTGCCGCCTCGCGTTTCACCTTTTTCAAAGGTGAAACGCTCTAGCGGGGAATGTTCCAACGCGTCACACCAGAGCCGTTTGCGTTATCCGTGCGTTCGATCGGCGCATACTCCCGGATCAGTCGAGGCAGGACGATTGACAGGGGCAGCGCTGTCCGGCAAACTGGAAGCAGTCCTATGACTGGCCCCCTGTTTGCCCGCCGGGTGTGAAATCGTAATCCTCCGGCCGGTATCTTCGTTTCGGCATACCCTCGAAACGGAGGACGCGACAGGGGGCTTTTTTGCGGAGAAGGCCATATCCGGCAGGAGCGTCCCCACATACATGCTGACCAGCCGTTTTCCCATGCACCACAATGTACCGGGCGATTCCGCGGCGGTCGAAAAGTCGGGGGCAGGACGATTGACAGGGGGAGCGGTTTCCGGCAAACTGGAATCAGTCCTATGACTGACCCCCTGTTTGCCCGCCGGGTGTGAAAGAGTAATCCCCCGGCCGGTATCTCTGCTCCGGCAGGAAACCAGAGCCGAGGATGCGACAGGGGGCTTTCTTTTTGACAGATGTTTTTCGTCGTTTCGCTCCCCTGCATACATGCCGACCAGCCGTTCTCCCCTGCACTAGAGCAATTTCAGTTTGAAATGCTTCGCATTTCAAACCATACGGCCTGTCGTTT
>CAJMRA010000248.1 GCA_905215675.1 uncultured bacterium
TGTCGTTTCGCGGAAAAAACGCGGTTTTTCCGCTCACTTTGGGCCGGGCGGCGCGGTGCTGCCGCCTCGCGTTTTCACCTTTTTTCAAAGGTGAAAACACTCTATGGGGAAAAGTACGTGCGTCATGACGCTGTTTTTCTGTGGGATGGGTACAGCATCAGACGACGCCGGGCAAGATATTATTGTTTTTTTGTGACAATCTGATGTCTTTTTCCGCGAAATGACAGGCCGCAGGGGGTGAAATGCAGCGCGTTTCAAACTGAAAATGCTCCAGAGCGTTTTATCTTTGAAAAAGGCAAAGCGCGGGGCGGCAGTGCCGCTCCGCCCGAACCGAACGGAAAAACCGTATTTTTTCCGCGAAACGACAGGCCGCAGGGATTGAAGCGCCACGCGTTTCAAACGGCAAATGCTCTAACCGGAGAGAATGTCCATGAAAAGCTTTTTGACCTTGCAGAGCGTGGAAGACGTCCTTGCGCATCTTCGCTCCTTCAAACCCTGCCCGGAGGAGCGGACGCCGCTGGATGAAGCCGTGGGTCGTCGCCTGGCACAGGCCTTTGTCGCGCCGGCGGATTTGCCGGGATTCGATCGCTCCACCGTGGACGGCTACGCCGTGCGGGCCCGCGATGTTTTCGGCGCGCAGGAAGGAAGTCCGGCGTTGCTGGAATGCGTGGGGGATTGCCCCATGGGACGAGCGCCGGATCTGACGCTGGAAGAAGGCCGGACGGCGCGCATTCTCACCGGGGGCATGCTGCCCCGGGGCGCGGATTGCGTGGTCATGGTGGAATATTCCCGTCCCGCGGGCAAGGGGATGGTGGAGCTTGCGCGGACGCAGGCCCCGGGCGACAATGTCATCCTGCATGACGACGACGCGGCCGCCGGAGCGGAACTGCTGCCCGAGGGACGCCGCCTGCGTCCCGAGGACATCGGACTGCTTGCCGCGTTCGGCGTCCGTGAGGTCGCGACGCGCCGTCCCGCGCGGGTGGCCATACTGTCCACCGGCGACGAGGTCCTGCCCATCGAGGAGGAACCGCGTCCCGGGCAGGTGCGCGACGTCAACGCCCACACCCTGTCGGCCCTGTGCCGCGAGACCGGAGCACATCCTTTCCGCGCCGGGCTGGTGCGCGACGATCCCGAAGCCCTGCGCGAGGCCGTCGTCCGGCTGGCGGCCGAAGCGGATATTGTGGCCGTTTCCGGCGGTTCGTCGGCGGGCATGCGCGATCATACCGTCAACGTCTTTACGTCGCTTCCCGGAAGCGAGCTGCTGACGCACGGCGTGTCCATCAGCCCCGGCAAGCCCTTCATTCTGGCGCGCGCGCCGCAGGGCGACCGGGACGTCTGTCTCATGGGATTGCCCGGACACGTGACCAGCGCGCTGATATGCGCCCGGGTTTTTCTTGTGCCGCTGATCGAACGGTTGCAGGGATGCGTGCGGCCGGAAAAGAACGCGCGCGTACCCGCGCGCCTGCTCCGCTCCATTGCGTCGGCACAGGGGCGGCGCGACTACATCCGCGTGCGCCTGCATCCCTGCGAAACGGGAGAGGCGGCCTGGAACGCGGAACCGGTCGTCAAGGCGTCCGGGCTCATGACCGGCATGTGCGACGCCGACGCGCTGCTTGTCTGTCCCGAAAACCGGGAGGGCTACGCGGCGGGCGAGATCGTGAGCGTGGAGATGCTGTAGAGCGAAAAAGGCAAAACGCGGAGGCGGGGCACAGCGCCGCCCGGCCCGAAGCGGGCGGAAAAACCGCGCATTTTCCGCGAAACGACAGGCCGTATGGTTTGAAACGCAATGCGTTTCAAACGGAAAATGCTCTGGAACATTTTTGACGGCGATATGATTCCCGCGGGAGCGGGTTCTTTTTTCGGAAAGCGACCGGGCGGCCGGATTGCCTCTTCCTCCCGGAGCCAGCGCTCGGGATGAGGGAGGCCCGGCGGGGAAAGGAAAAGACGCGCGGCGTGTTTTTCCGCTTCCCGTTGCCGCAACAGCGCGCTGGAGATTGCAGGAGGTGCGTATGGCACGCCATACCTATCTGACATTGGCGACGCCCGACGAGGCGAGGAAACTCTGGTTTGATCGCCTGCGGGCCGCGGAACGGGTCCTGCCCGAGGAGCGCGTGCCCCTGCGCCGAGCCTTCGGGCGGGTGCTGGCGTCTCCCGTGGCGGCGCGGCGTTCTTCCCCGGCTTTTCACGGCGCGGCCATGGACGGCATCGCCGTGCGGGCCGACGCCACCTTTGCCGCGTCGGCCCGCACGCCCCTGCGTCTGGAAATAGGCAGGGAGGCCTTCTGGATCAATACGGGCCGCCCCCTGCCCGAAGGCTGTAATGCCGTGATCATGGTGGAGCATGTCAACGTGGAGGAGGACGGCCGCTACGTCGTCATCGAAAAACCGGCCTTCCCGTGGCAGCATGTCCGCAAGATGGGCGAGGATATCGTCGCAACGGAAATCATCATGGCGCAGGGAACGCGCATAGGTCCCTACGAACTGGGCGCGCTTGCGGCGGGGGGCGTGACGGAAGCACCGGTTTTTGTCCGGCCGCGCGTGTTCATCATTCCCAGCGGTTCGGAAATTGTGCCGCTGGAAGAGGCCCGTGAGGAGGACCTGCGGGCCGGGCGGGTTCTGCCGGAATTCAATTCCCTCGTTTTTTCCGCCATGATTGAGGAAGCCGGAGGAGAGCCCGTTGTCCGTCCCATTGTGCCCGACGAGCCCGAGGCCATTGCGGCGGCCCTGCGCGCCGCCCTGGAGGAAGGCGCGGATCTGGTGTTGCTGAATGCCGGTTCCTCGGCGGGCAGTCACGACTATTCCGCCGACGTCATGGCTTCGGTGGGAGAAGTGCTGACGCACGGCGTTTCCATTATGCCCGGCAAGCCCACGGTGCTGGGCGTGGCGGGACAGACGCCCGTCATCGGCACGCCCGGGTATCCGGTTTCGGCCATTGTGGCCATGGAATCCTTTGTGCAGCCGCTCCTGCTGCTGTGGCAGAAGCGGTGCCCGGATACGCTGGCGGAACAACGGGAAAGGGTCTCGGCCGTGCCTTGCAATCCCCTGCCGTCGCGTCCGGGGATGGAGGAGCTTATCCGTGCCAAGCTGGGGCAGGTGGACGATGTTTTTGTGGCGGTGCCCCTGTCCCGGGGGGCGGGGACGGTGACCAGCCTGAGCCGCGCGGACGGCATCATTCGCGTGCCGCGCGACTGCGAAGGTCTGGATGCCGGCGTTCCCGCGACCGTGGAGCTGCTGCGTTCGCGCGATCAGCTTGCCGGAGCGCTGCTTGCCATCGGCAGCCATGACAATACGCTGGATTTGCTGGACAGTCTGCTGCGCAAGCGACATCCCCGGTTCCGTCTGACGTCGGCGCATGTGGGATCGCTGGGCGGGTTGCAGGCCCTGCGGCGCGGGCAGTGCCATCTGGCGGGCTCGCATCTGCTGGATGAGGAAAGCGGGGTCTATAACCGCAAGGCCATCATGGAAAATCTGGACGAAGCCGTTGTTCTGGTTCACCTCGTGGACAGGGAGCAGGGATTGATCGTTGCTCCGGGAAATCCTCTGGGCTTGCAGGGCATTGAAGACCTTGCGCGGGACGGCGTGCGTTTCGTCAACCGCCAGCGGGGCAGCGGGACGCGGGTTCTGCTGGATTATCGTCTCAGGATGCTCGGTATTGCGCCCGCTTCCATCGAGGGGTACCGCGACGAGGAATACACGCATATGAATGTGGCGGCCGCCGTGCTGTCCGGCCGGGCCGACGCGGGACTCGGCGTGCGTTCCGCCGCCAATGCGCTGGGCCTGCCCTTCCTGCCGGTGGGCGTGGAGGAATACGATCTCGTTATTCCGCGTCGCTTCTGGGACGACGAGCGTATGCAGGCCCTTATGGAAGTTGTGCGCGGCGAGGAGTTCCGCGCCGCGGTGGACGCCATGGGCGGTTACGGAACAGCGCGTACCGGCGAGGTCATCTGGGAATACGACGGAAAGCAGCGGGCCGCCGGATAACAAGAAGTTGAGATTCAGGGGGAGGGGAACCCCCTCAGCTCGCGCGTGAGGGGGTTCCCCTCCCCCTGACCCCCACCCCTCCCCCAGCGCGCTTTTTTAGAGCG